>JANNCG010000107.1:0-2299 GCA_031386385.1 Myxococcales bacterium | reverse complement strand
TTTTCTGCTGTATTTTCGCTAGTAGAACGCACAATAACCCGCGCAGTACTCTCCGCCACTACCACCGTCCCGTCACGCCCGATCACCATCGGCGGTGTCGTGGGAGTGATGGCCACCGGGTCCGAAGGCCACTCACCGGGGATCACCTGCCACTGCCCACCGCGCCAGGTCGCCAGGGGCCCGCCAGCGCCGACAAGGACGGGCTTTCCGTCGGGTAAAATAGTCGCTGCGCGAGGCTCAAACGGCGCTCGTGTCGCGATCCGGCGGATCTCTCTCGCGGGTCGACCGCGCCACACGGAGCCATCTTCGTGCACCACGTAAGTGGTCCCATATTCATCGGCGAGTGAGATCAGGTGTCCGTCACCCACGACCGTAGTGCGCGCGCCATAACGAAACACCTCAAAGTCTCCGTCGCTTCTCAGCCCGACAATACTCTCGTCGCTGGTGAGATAAATCGAGACCAGCTCGGGGATATCAAAAGCGGCCTCAACCCGCGCCGCCGACAAAGGTTCGACCCGCAATAGCGTGGGCGATGCGCCAGCAATCCACCAGGTATTTGCCAAGCGATTCGTCGCAAAGCTGCGAATCTTCCAGCTCCCCGCGTCCGTCGGAGAGCGCACCACCAGCGAGGTCACAAGCGAATCCGCGTCATTTGAGCGCAACACCAAGGCGGTGTCTCGGTTGTCACCCGTCCCAACCGCAAGCACCCACAGCGCGTGGTTGGCCGCCAGGACGGACTGTGCGATCCCACCATCAAGCGCGAGCTGCTCCCAGCGTCCCGCACGAACGCGATACAGCTTCTGATGGCTCACCGCGAGGATGGTGTTTTCGTCGAGCGCCGCCACGCGATCAATGATCATCGGAGCGCTGGATTGTCTGTTATTTCGCAGACGAATCGACACATCACCGCCCTGCCCCGCGTCCACAACCACCGCGGGAAGAGGCTGCAAAGTCACCGCCGACGTGACCGTCGTACCGCTGGCATCCCGTCCCTGCGCCGCAACCGTGATGGCCCCTGGGCTTTCGCAGTGCGCTACCGACAGCGCGATCGCGACAGTGCGCGCGAAGGCTGAGGGGCTCAGTCCCGGCAGACGGGATGCAATCAAGCCGAGACCAGGCAACGCTTTTTGATTGAATCCTGCCGTACTCAACACAACGGATGTTCTGCCAACGATCGCGCCTTTAGTGCAATGAAGAAGTGCGTGCTGCGCGCTTCTTGCGCACCGAGTGCACAGCGATCAAGCCGACAGAAGTTTTTTCGCGGTCGCGATGACGCTCGGATCTACTGCGTTATGCGTCTCTAAAGTCAGCAAAACCTGCTGCAATGCGCCACGATACAGCGCCAACGCTGGGGGATGCAGCTGCATCGCCTCAAGATGCGCTTGCACCGTTTGTGTGTCGCCCCGCAGCAGGGGTGAGGCCAACGCGCGCTCAGCGCCCTGCTCACGAATATTGTGCGCTGCGCTCTGCAGCAGCGCGCTCGTCAGCTGGCTATGCACGAATTCAGAGGCGAGCTTGTCGTCACCGAGGGTCATCGCATGCGCAAATAGCCGTGCGCTGGCCTGCGCTAGCGCCACCGCCCCAGTCGCACACAGCGCCGCTGCGGCGTGATACATCGCGCGATCTACCGATGAGACAGAGAACAAGCTGAGCCCGATTCGCGTGCAAATACTCTGCACAATTGTGAAGGCCGCGTGGTCGCCCTCAAACGTCGCGGACAGGTTGTTGAGCGACGGCGGGTCTGACTCGGCCGCCACCGCGACACACGGGTGCAACACGCCTGTCAACACGCCGGCTTGCTGCGCACAATCGAGCCTCTCCAACGGTTGAGCCCCCGCAAGATGGACGAGAATATCGCCGGACTGCAGCGCGCCTTCGCGCAGCAGGCGTAGCGCCGTGGCCTCAATAAACTTATCGCTCACCGAGAGAACAACCAAACGTCGACGATCACCGCGGACCTCCAAATTCCACTCGGTCGCTCGGGCGCGGATGCACTCAACGGGGGTACTTGAGCCAAGAAACGCGTGAGCAAAACAGCGCCCCATGCGCCCGAGGCCCAGAAGAACAATTTGCCATTCGGACAGGATAAAACCAGGATAAACTTGCGGCACTGTCACCGTCGTTATCCCGTCGGGCTTGGGGGCTGGCCGGACACTGCGCGATAGAGCCCCTGCGCATCAATGTACCGCCGGACCTCACGCGGAACCAGTGTCCCCACGTCCTCTCCGCGCTCAATCATCGAGCGAAGGTCGCGAGAGGCGAGCTCTGGGATCACTGGTGCCGGGGCGCCGGGGGCGGC
>JANNCG010000106.1:0-2768 GCA_031386385.1 Myxococcales bacterium | reverse complement strand
TACGCAGCAGGTCGTATCCGCAGCTTCTCCGAGTCCGCCGCTGCGCGAGCAAAAACCCCGGCCGGCCCGGACTCGCAACCGTGGTACCGACCCATGCAAGGGGACTGAGCTTTTTTGCGCTCAGCGTAGGGTGCGACGCCTTCACCTACGGCTAAGCGCGTGAGGTGGCGTAGGCTTCTGCGATGAAGAAGCCGATGATAGCCGACACAAGCGTCCCACTTAGGTCGTGCTCGACGTCGGCTCAGCTCGCTCACCCCCTGAGGTGCGACTTAGGCTAACCAGCGCGAAGCGGCGAATCAGCTGCTCAACATCACCGCGGCGGTGCGGGAGCGCGTCCCATACGCTGCACATCGCGTCCGCGAGCGTAAGGGTGTGCACCTCTCGCGGCCCCCGCTCAACGAGCGCAAGCAACGCATGGGAGAAGCTCTCTTCCGATGGATCGCTCGGCGCTGTCACACCTCGCACATCACTTCCGTCGTGCGTTGAGGCAACGGTCATATGCTTCAGGCGCCCCATCGCGTAGCGCCATGTTGGCGGATCGAACTCGGCGCGATATCGACACAGGTACCCCAGCACAATCGCTGTATGCCCAAGATATCCCGGAAGCTCGAACACGCCGTCAAAGACCCTCTCGTCATCCATGGGTGGTCCATCCAATGGACTCTCGTCCACAGCGACTGCGTCGTTTTGCACGAGCTGTGACGCCACAAATTCTGCATATCGCTCGGCCACCAGATCCCGCTGCTCTTGGGTCACGACGTGCGAAACGAGCTCAAGAAATCCTCGGTGAATCGTGAATGAGTGCCCCAGGCCTCCGAGACGACGCAGCGCGGTCTCGCTGTCACGGGCGATGAGATCCTGCAACCCGTGGCGACGCACAAGCTCTACCGCAGCCCCGTATGCCATCGGAAACACGGCACCTCGGAGCATGGCTCGCAGCCGACCATCGGTCAGACTCGCGAGGTCGTAGTGAACGTGTGACGACAGCAAGCCATCGACCGCGGGTGCGGTGAGCAGCTGATTCCACTGTTCGAGCCGCGCCACCTCAGGCTGCAAAAGTGGAAACCGCTCGCACAGACGCCCCGACGCGAGCCACCCCTTGATTGAGTGCGCCTCGGCGAAAAACGCCGTCTTGTGAAGTATGGGATTGAGCGCTGCGAGATTCATCACGTAAACTTTATGTTCGAGCCTCTGCCAGCGTCAACGCGGAAGCTGAACACCCGCGTACTTTGAGTGCGAATCAGTGAGCCACATGCCTCCGTCGCACCGCGCCTCGGCCCGTTGAGGGTCGAACTCGCTTGGGTCGGCCGCCCAAAGCGCAGGATCACTATCTCGCCATAGTGCGCCACTATAGCGCTATAGTGGCGCACTAAGACACCCCCAATACCTGCACCGCTTGCATCCCGCTGCTGCCGTTTTTACCTGAAAAATTCGACTTCCTCGATGGTCAACGCGAGTTGTTGGCGTGGTACTCGAACTTGGTGAAGATCATCGTCCGAATTCTCCTCATCGCCTCGCTGCTGCAAGCTGCGCTGATCTATCTGCCGATGCCGCTGTGGGTCCTGTGGCTCGCGCACTTGGTCGCGCTTGAGACGTCCTTGCTCGGCGCGTTGCTAGGTCTGGGTGCGTTGATTCTCGGGCGCGGGCGGTTGATCCGAATTCTGGCCGCGATCGGCATGATCGCGGGGACATATCCCGGGTTGGTGATGGTGCCTTTGTATGTGCGCGAGGGGCAGTCGTTTTCGCTGGCAGCGTGGGTGACTGGGAGAGTCGCGAGAGACACCCCGCAGGTGGTGCAGCAGCGGGACGTGCTTTTGGCCAACGGACTGCGTGCGGATTTGTACCGCGCACCCGGTGCGGGGCTACATCCATTTGTGATGGTGGTGCACGGCGGGAGCTGGCGATCGGGCGACAAGGGCGACGCTCAGCACGTGTCTCGCACACTCGCTTCTCGTGGAATTTCAGTCATCGATGTGCAGTATCGACTCGCGCCGGGGCATCGGTTTCCGGCGGCGATTCAAGACGTGAAGTGTCTGTTGGGCACCGTGCGTGCTCGCGCCGCTGAGCTAGGTTTGGACCCCGCGCGAGGTGCGTTGCTCGGACGCTCTGCGGGTGCGCAAATCGCGCTCGTGACGGCGTACTCGGATGCAACAATCGCGTCGTCGTGTCCGTTAGAGATGCCCCCGCTTCCCCTACGCGCGGTAGTGTCGGTTTATGGTCCTACGGACCTCGCGTGGGGGCACGACAACCCGATCTGGCTCGACGTGGTCCACGGGACGGACTCACTCGAACGCTACCTTGGCGGCCCGCCGCAAAGCATCCCCGAAACCTATCGAAGGGCGACACCGCAGTGGTGGGTGAACAATAATAACAACAACGTCCCCGCTACTTTGCTCATCCACGGGACCGCCGAGCAGTGCGTCCGGCCCGACAACGCGGAGAAGCTGCAACGTGCGCTCGCAACGCATCACCACAGCGTGCGCATGCTGCTGGTCCCGATGGCCGATCACGGGTTTGATGTGCGTCCCGGAGGCTTTGGTGAGCAGCTCGCCCGCGGTGTGATTGTGGACTTTTTGGGAGCGCAGTTGCGGTGAATTTTGGCCCGGTGGTGGAGGCGCTAGCCAACCAGTCAGAACTGATCGCAGCAGTTTTGCGCAGACGGCTGCGCTGAGCACAAGGCTCCGCGCAAGTGCCTTCGCTTTCTGAGTACAATGAAGCACTCATTGTGCGCTCAGGGTCCCCTCGTCATGGCATTCCTCGGGGTTGGT
>JANNCG010000101.1:0-10903 GCA_031386385.1 Myxococcales bacterium | reverse complement strand
GCGATTGTGCTGCGAGGCGCCACTTTCGACGATTCTTTTGGTCGTTCGGTAGCGAGTGCGGGAGACGTGAACCGTGATGGCTTTGGCGATCTCGTTGTGGGCGCGGATACCGCATCTCCGAGCGCACGGTTGTGGGCCGGGACAGCGAGTGTGTTTCACGGCAGCGCAGTGGGTGCTTCTGCGGCACCCGCGATTGTCCTCGAAGGCGACGCTGTGGACAGTGCCTTCGGCGGGGCAATCGCGAGCGCGGGAGATCTGAACGGTGATGGCTTCGGCGATCTCATTGTAGGTGCCCCTCGCGCAAGTCCTGGTGATCGCTTGAGGGCTGGAACTGCGAGCGTGTTTCATGGCAGCGCCAGAGGCATCGCGTTCGCTCCAGTTCGGGTTCTCGACGCTCCCGAGGGGAGCTATGCCTTCGGAGCGTCAGTCGCAAGCGCTGGAGATGTGAACGGCGATGGCTTTGGCGATCTCGTGGTCGGAACGGCGTTTACTGGTCTCGGCGAACGGTATCGTGCCGGGATAGCGAGCGTGTTTCACGGCAGCGCAGTGGGACTATCAGCAAACCCCGCGCGACTGTTAGAAGGCGTCGCGCCAGACGATCTATTTGGTAGCTCAGTGGCAAGCGCCGGAGATGTGAACGCCGATGGTTTTGATGATCTCGTTGTTGGCTCGCGTTACGCTCGTCCTGGTGGACGGCCCGGCGCGGGGACTGCGAGCGTGTTTTATGGAAGCGCGATTGGCATTCCGATGGCTCCAGCGCGGGTGCTTGAAGGCGCTGCGACCGGCGATCTCTTCGGCGATTCACTCCTGAATGCCGGGGATGTGAACGGCGATGGTTTTAACGATCTGGTTGTTAGGGCTGCTTTCGCTGATCCTGGCGGACGACGCTATGCTGGGACCGTGAGTGTGTTTCACGGAAGCATGAATGGACTCTCGGTGATTCCTACCGTGGTTCTCGAAGGGCCTTAGTGCTCAGATCGATGCACTCGAGCTGATACAGCGCACCATCGCTACGCTGGCAGCCACGGCCACTGCATGTTGGCACGTCGGCCGTTGAGCAGCACGCTCACCCACGAGCGTTGAATGATGAAGTGATAGCTCAGAAAGCACACCGAGAAGGCGAACCCCACAACACCCATAAACTTCGCTAGCGCAGAAATATTGAACTGCACAAACCACCACGCGGCGAAGGTCACAAACGGTGGGTGGATCAGATAGACCCAATAGGAGGACTGAGAGAGGTACGACGTCCACTGAGTCTTGCGGTCGAAGGTCCGCAGCGCCGTCCCCAGCACCGCATAAATCGTCGACCAAGTGCACAGACCGTGCGCAAGGACGGCGGCGAGGTGAAGTTTTGCAGAAGCGGTCGGCGCGTGTGTGTCGAGATGGCTCGCGTAGAGCGCGATCGGAAACAGCCCCAGTGCCAAGCACGCCCATCGGCGATTTTGCGTAGCCAACAGCGCAAATATCTCGCGGTACTTTTGAAACACGTACCCGAGAAAAAAGAACAACCCGAAGTACATCAACGACGGGGGGTGCGGCTTGAGCAAATTAAAACCTTCGTATACCTGCCCGCCACGAAACGGCCACAGCGTGACGGCGGTACACAACCCGAGAAGCGGCACGAGCCACGACGAGGCCAACCACGTTCGAATCGGCTGCTGCCAGCGCTCAACCCGCTTCAACAAAAACTCAATCCCCGGAACCAGCAGGTAGAAGTACAGCAGGTAGAGCAAGAACCACAGATGCATTGGGGACGGAGCGTCAGCGGGCACTCCTCTCGCTTGAAGTTCACTCCGCAACGCGAGTGCATGACTCACATTGGGGATGAGCTCGTGTGTGCCAAAACGGACGCTGAGGGCGAAGTCCAGCAGCAGCAATGCAGAGAAGGGAAGGATCGTGACAGCAGCAAGCAGCAACGGTCCAACCACCCGCTGTGCTCGGTTTGTGAGCGCCGGGCGAAGGCCTCGTTGGTTGACCAAAACGGCGGTGAAAAATCCGGCCAATACGAAAAACGTCGGCATCCGAAAGGTGTGTAACCAGTGGATCAGTAGATCGAAGACATACGAGGTGTTTCGATCAACGATGGGCATCTGCGGCGGTGGATGGGCGAGATAACAGAGCGCCGCGTGAGCGACGACGCCCATCATCATCATGATCCCACGGAGAGCATCGAGCCCATGATAGCGACGGTCATCCATTGAGAGTTACCCTTGTTTTCGGCGGCCAACGCAACGGTAGCATACTTGGCGCAGTGCCTACCTCGCGAGAGTTTGAGGCTTTGGCGCGAGCTGTGGGTGCAGTCTCTCGAAGATCCAGAGCGCGACTAGCGACTAATCTCCGAAAAAAGGGATTCGATCGCTGGCCGAACGGAGATTGATCGCTAGCGATATTGGGCTCCAGTCTTGGGGCGCACAAAAACTGTCATCGACCGTTGCCGTGTGAGAACTTACTTCGTGTCGGTGTGGTGCTCGGCGAGCATCGCTCTCCACTGGCTGATTTGACGACGCGTGGGGCGTTGATTCATGCCCGCGGAATTCCCGGAAATTCCCTTCGCAATCGACACCCCCTCGCCACATGAGTTGAGCACCGCGCCCCCGCCCACTACACTCGCTTACGAGCGCTGGCCACGGCGACGTTTGCCAACCGCCACCGCTGCGATGCCCATCGCGACGAGCGCCATCCGCGCGCTTCCTGTGCTCGCAGGGGCTGTGGGCGCACGACAGGCACATCCACCGCGACGCATAAACGGATCGACAAAACCCGTATCTGCGACCACGCCGCCATCGAAGGCACCGGGGACATCGCCCGTCGCGTTGGGCACATCGGGCACCACGCGCTGGTCGTCACGGATCATGGGGGGCTCAGGACCTGCTGGCATCGGCTCAACACAGCGACCGGTCATCCGCTCACACTGCTGCCCGGTGGGGCAGAACACGCCCATCTCGTCACACTTGTTGACGCAACGACCACGTACGTCGCAGTACTCGTTGGCTTCGCAAGCCACATCCACACACCGCGGAGGAATGCACCGACCGTCGTCTTGGCACGCGGTCATGTCAGGACACGGCGCGCACTGGCAGCCCGCGACACAACGCCCAGTCCCGCGATCACACACCTGACCAGGATCACACCGAACGCCGTCGCACAAATTCACGCAGCGACCGAAGCGACACGCCAGTGGTTGTGGACACTGGACGTCTTCGCAGCCGTTGACGCACATTCCTGCGCGGCACACTTGGCCCTCAGGGCACACGACGTTGAGACAGTTGGTCTCGACGCAGGTGTTCTCGCGCGTGCAGGTCTGCGTGTCAAAACACGCCCCTTCTACGCAACCTGGGACACACACACCGCGCGAGCAAACTTCACTTGCGCGAACACACAACGGAGGCGCACGACCTGCATCACCGTTGGGCACGTCCATCACGTTCGGCACATCAATAGGGGGCGGATTCGCGACGTCGAACTCGCCGTCCACTGAGGGCACGTCCACCTGGACAACGCCCGTGTCCGGAAACCCACCGTCAGGAATCCCCAGCGCTTGCGGCTGCTGCCCATCGGCCTCGTCGATCATCCCGTCGCAGTCATTGTCCACGCCATCACAGCGCTCTGCCGTTGGTTGATTGTCAGGGACACACACTGGACGACCGCTGCGGCACTGAATTGTCCCTGCGGCACAAGCACCAGGATAGCCAGTCACACACGCAGTGCCTGATCCGTTGCACGGAAGCTCTCCGCCACGAATTTGAAAGCGCCACACACCCGGCTCGCCGACGTTGCTGGTCGAGCACAAGCGAAGAATCTCGTCTGTGCGCGCGAAGGGCATCGTGTAGTGGTTGCGCCCATCGCCAGCGTCAAAGCCAGCCTGGGCGGGTGTGCAGTTAGCACCTCCACGAGAGCAGTCTCCTCCCATGCCACCGGAGGCATCTCCCGTCGTCCACTCGCAGCGTTCGTAGCGAAACTCCACGTCAAAGTCGCCCATTCCGCAGGAAGGAGAAGGGCGAAGGATAAGCTGAAACGAGTTCTGAAGATTGTCGTGCGAGCTAAAGTACCCGACGCGATCCCAGGTCACCGTAAACTGGTGCGGGCGAATATCCCACCAAACACCATTCATCGCGGGGCGACCGCCGCCGCGGGTGTCAACGTCCCCCCACCACGGAGCGATCATGCGCTGATTGGCGACAGGAAACGCGCGCGGAGTAAAGGTCCCCAGCGCACCACCAAAAGTGATGTTGCCGTTGTTGTTCACATACAACTGAGTGAAGGTTCGTCCGAAAAACCGAAGCCCGTTTCGAAACGACCGGGCAACGTCGATGACTGCAGAAGAGCCGTCATCGTTGTAGGCAAGAAAGTCCACACCATAACCCGCAGGGCCACCGAGGCCGCGGATCAGAGGGACCGCCGAAGCGGTCTGAGGCATGACACAGGCGGCGACCACCAGCGCAACGCCTGCGCGCAACCAACGCTTAATAGATTGATTCATCTTCCCCCTAGCGTACTACGTGGGTCAATCCGGTGACAAACACTTCTTCACCAACTTGTCACTCAATCTAGTCGCTCAACCCGCGGCGGGGCCGAGGGCGATGAAGAGCTTGGTGAGAAAGAAGTCCGCGAGCAAAATGGCGACCGAAATGGCGACGACGGCTTGGGTGGTACTCTTACCAACGCCCTCGGTTCCTCCGCGGGTGTTCATCCCCAGATAGCAGCCGAGCAAGGCGATCAGCAGACCGAAAAAAGGCGTCTTGAGCACACCCGAGAGAAAGTCCGCCATCTCAACGGAGTTAAGTCCCGATTGATAGAAAAACGAAGCGGGGGTACCGAACTGAACGTACGCGACAAGCATCGCCGCCGCAAAACCCAAAATGTCTGCAAAAACACAGAGAATGGGCATCAAGATAAGACACGCCAACATCCGCGGAACGACCAGCTTTTTCACCGGGTCAGCGCCGAGCGCTCGGATCGCGTCGATCTGCTCGGTCACGGCCATGGAGCCGAGCTCTGCGGCGATTCCGGCGCCGATGCGGCAGCCGACAACGAGCGCGGTGAGCGCGGGCGCAAGCTCGCGGGTGATACTCAGCCCAACGACACGACCGACGTAGTCACGCGCACCAAAGCGCTCAAGGCTAAACGCAAACTGCACAGTCATCACCATGCCCACGAAGATCGCGGTGATGGACGCAATCGCAATCGAGCGCACACCCATTTGCTCTAACTGATAGATCACCGCGTAGCCCTCGAAGGGCCTACGCGTGGTGGCGACGATGGTCTGCCAAAACAACACGCTGATCGCGCCGAGGTGCTCAAGTGTGGCCTTGGTGCCACGCAGCATTGCCGCAAAGGGACTCGGCTTGCGCTTGATCGCTGGCACCAAAGACGTCAGGGTCTGTCTTGGCGCTTCGGGCATTTTGGGCTTGTCCATTGTGCGACCTAAGTGCCTAACGAGCCTGCTCGGCGGCTTGACCGAGGGGCGTATGTTCGCTGCGAAATCCCTGGGCAAAAGCTGAAAAATCGGCACGCACCGCTTGGATGTGTGCCGGCTCGCCTGTGGCGGAGAGGTCAAAAACGCAGCCGTCTTTTTTCAACACGTAGAGCTCAACGGTGATGGGTCTTCCGTCGAGTCGGGCGTTGACCAAAACGTGCCGGGCCTCACGGCCATCAAACGGGATAGTCTCTTCTTCGACAAACTCACGATTGTCAAATCCGATCAACATTTGTTGCACCAGAGCGGGCAGCGGAGAGTCCATGTTGCGACCACAAGCGTGATCGACGTGGACGACGTTGCCTCCGCCCGCATCCCAGGCCACATCGGCTCCTTCGCTTAGCTCAATTCGTCGCCAGCTCGCAGGCACCGGCCCCAAGCGATACGTGACCTCTTCGCCTCCCTCTGCACGAGCGGTCACTCTCCGCTGTGACTCATCGAGGGATGCTCGGGTTTGCGTGCACCCGTGCAGAAGCAAGCCCGCTACAAAAAGCGCAATGATCGATAAAGGTGACCGCGGGGACGAAGGGAGCATTCGAGTAGCGAACGATTTAGTCGCTGTTGTTGCCGCTGTCGATTCGATTTGTTGCCAATGCTTCAGCCCGGACCCTAGCCCGCTCAGCTCGCCGCTCTTCGCGACGGCGCGGAAACAGCACCACCGACTCGATCAAAGCGATGCAAATATACACGCCGAGCAGGTATGGGAGCGTGAACGCCGGGCCAAACTTTGCGGCCACCACCGCAGTGGATCCCAAGCCAAGCGCCAACATTAAGCCGGTGCGTGAGTTGAGGCGCAGGTCTTTAAACGACCTAAACGAAACGGTTGACACCATCAAAGCACCAAGCCCGATGGACACCGCGACCATGAGTGCTTTGTTCGCCCACAGACTTCCGTGCACCGAGTGGTTGGCGATGATGAGCGCCAAGATCACTCCCGCAGCACCCGGAATGGGCAACCCCACGATGTATTTGCCCGGCTTGGTCGGAGCGCCTGCGGGCGTTGTCGCCAGAACGTTGAAGCGCGCGAGGCGAATGGCGCCGCAGGCCAAAAACACGAAGCTGACAAACGAGCCCCAGTTGCCCAGGTCGCGCAAGGCCCAACGGTAGAGCAAAATAGCGGGGGCAACGCCGAAGGACACAACGTCAGCCAGTGAGTCAAATTGCACGCCAAACGCGCTCTGCGTGCGCGTCATTCGTGCTACGCGTCCGTCGATGGTGTCAAAGAACATCGCGAACACAAGTAGCAGCGCGGCTTGGTAGTATGGGTTCGGGTCAACGGCTGGAGCGGGCGCCTCGGCGACACGACGGATGGCCTCAAAGCCACAAAAGATGCTTGAGAGAGTGAAGAGGTTTGGAAGAATGAACAAACTCTTGCGCAGATTCATCGCGTCAGTGAACTCCGAAAAAAATTTGAATGAAGCGCTGAAGGTACTGCACCTTTGTGGAGCCGAGCGAGTTTATAGTGCACTTGATTTAACTGCGAATTCTCAGTGTCAGCGGTGCGTAACGGGTGTGCCGCTTTTGGACTCCGTGCGATTTGCCACAATCTCCAAGTCGAGGTACGTTCGATGGCAATTCAAATGATGAAAAATATTTTTGCTGCACTGGTCCTTGGAGCACTCGCAGCGGCGTGCTCCCCTGCGATGACACCGGCTGACGGAGGCGATGGAGGGGTGATGGATGTGCCGACGGTTGTGCTGCGGGACGTCGCTGATCGCGATGGTGGTGGTTTGTTTGCACGGTGCACCACGAACGCACAGTGCGGACCGGGGATTCGCTGCGATACGGCATACCCGGGAGGGTTGTGCGTGAAGACTTGTCGCCGAGACGCGGACTGCGGAGAGTTGGGATTATGCACCGGGACGGGCGCTAACGCGGTCTGTCGCCCCATGTGCCAACCGGGTGCGGACGACTGTGGTCCTTACAGTGGGCTCTGTTTCTTCTTTAACGCCGACATGCAAGACCGTCGGGCGTGTTACCCCTCGTGCTACGAGACCCCACCCGCAGGAACACCCGCTTGTGTGACAGGCACGACTTGCAACCCATGGAGCGGCGACTGCGAGTCCAGAGTGATGGTCACCGGAGCTGACAACGGCGACGCTTGTGCTGCGAACGGGGACTGCAAATCAGGACGATGCAACGAAGAGCTAACCGACACACCCGTCCCTGGCACCGGAACAGGCAACCTCGGTGGGCGCTGCTTGTCCGTCGCTCGCCGTCCGGATCAGATGAGCTACATGCGCGGGATGGGACTTTTGCGGGGCAATTGCCCCATGGGAAGCGTGATCATCCCGTACACGGGTGAGACGACAGGAGACGTCTCTACGTGCGTGAAAGAGTGCGTGATGGATATGGACTGCCGCGCGGGGTATTTCTGCAATAGAGTCTTTAACGGCAACCCACCGGCGCCGGTCTACACCACGG
Organism: Myxococcales bacterium; assembly: GCA_031386385.1. Classification (GTDB taxonomy): domain Bacteria; phylum Myxococcota_A; class Polyangia; order Polyangiales; genus JANNCG01. The sequence continues at coordinate 3,000 of JANNCG010000101.1, read as the reverse complement.
GAGGGTGCGTTCCGGTGAACTGCATTTTGGCGGGACGGACGTGTCCTGGTGGGACGCGCTGCGATCGCCGAGGCAACGGAGCGAGCGCCTTTGGAGTCTGTGTGCGTGACGGCGATGCGGGCGGCCCCGATGGCGGCGTGGACGCGAGCGCGGATGTGGTGACGGATGTGCCGAATGGGCCAGACGTCGTTGATTCGGGCGCTGTCGTTGACGCAGCCGACGCAGCGGATGCAGCAAATGCGGTGATGGACGCTACAGCTGACGGCGAGTAAGGACTTCGCAACCCGCGCCGCAGCAAGCAAGCGGCGCAGAAGCCTTCGCGCATAGCGCTCAGGAAATCCCCTCGTCATTGTCATTCCTCGGGGTTGGGGGGTGATGCTCTTGGTTAACCAAAGCGTGCGGACGGTCGGCTAAACTTGAATTCAGACGAGCTCCGAGAATCCCTTTTCACACGCACCCCAAGACTCTCCACGCACGGCATGTCTAACGAACCCTGAGGAATGACAATGACGAGCGGGGCCCCTGAGCGCTCTTTGCGGGAAGGCACTTGCGAGGAGGCTTGCCCTCAGCGCAGCCCTGAGGCTTGCCCCCAGCACAGCCCTGAAGTTTGCCCTCAGCACAGCCCTGAGGTTTGCCCCCAGCGCAGCCCCCAACGCACCTATCAGTAGCCGCTTCCGCCGGTCCCACCGGTGACAATCGCGACGCTTGAGCTCGCTCCAACGCGAGTCGCGCCCGCTGCGACCATACGATCAGCGTCAGCGGCGGTTCGCACGCCCCCGCTGGCCTTCACCCCGAGCTCTGGGCCCACAACCGCGCGCATCAACGCGATGTCTTCAACCGTTGCGCCGCCGGGACCAAAGCCAGTGGACGTCTTGACGTACTGCGCACCAGCGGCTTTGGCGAGCGAGCAGGCGATCACCTTCTCGTCGCGGGTGAGTCCACCGGTCTCGAGAATAACTTTTACAATATGTCCCTGAGCGGCGCCCACAACGCGTGAGATATCGTCTAGAACGAGCCCGTAGTCCCGGGATTTCAGCGCGCCAACGTTGAGGACCATGTCAATCTCATCGGCGCCGTTTCGTATCGCCTCGGTGGTCTCAAACGCCTTCGCTCCTGGCGACATTGCGCCCAACGGAAAGCCTACGACGGCGCACACCGCGACGGTGCTCCCCCGAAGCTGCTCGCGCACGTACAAGACGTTAACGCTGTTAATACAGACCGAGAAAAATCCGTGCGTCGCTGCGTCGCTGCACACCTTACGCAGGTCATCTTTGGTCGCGTCGGGTTTGAGCAACGTGTGGTCAATGATCCGTGCGAGGTCCGGGCGCGGCCTGTTGGTTGCCACACCGGGGTGGGCGACGACAGACTTAGCGTTGCCAGCAGTGGGTGTCACAGACCCGCTGGATTTGCCCATTTCTTGGGCGACGCGGGCGACGACGGCGTCGACGATGCGATCAAGATCAGTAGCCATGGATGGCGAACAGTACCTCCAATAGCTCCCTTTGTGTGCGCAAACGCCATAGCAAACGCCTAACGCCGCAGGGCCGTGAATGCCATTTCAACGCAGCCCTTGAAAGAGGTACGCTTTTGCAAACTCACGTTTTGCGAGGATCTCACATGCTCAAGCGCTTGATTCGCTCTGTTGTTCGCAGTACCGCCGCCACGGTGCTCGCCACGACCGTCATACTGTGTGCGGCGAGCGAAGCTCAAGCTGTACCGCTGATACGTGGCCTTGGCGGCCCTGCAGGCTATGGGATGAACTTTCTCGATTACAACGACGATGGGTCGTCGCCGTCGATCAACGTGGCGATCGCGTTTCCGTTTGGGCTGAGATTTTTCGGTCGAAACTTTAACTCCCTGTTCGTAAACAACAACGGAAACATCACATTTGGCGGCGCGCTTGCGGCGTACACACCGAACCCGTTTCCCGTGGCCAACCAGCGGATGATCGCGCCTTGGTGGGGGGACGTGGACACAAGCGGCGGAGGCCGACCGGCGATGAATGGTGTGTGGTGGGACGTCCGTCCGGGACAGTTCACCGTCACTTGGGATCATGTCGGCTACTTTGACAGCCGCGACGATTTGCAAAATTCATTTCAGCTCATCTTGCGACCCTCTCCATCGTGTGGGCAAGGGGACTTTGATGTGGAATTTCGCTATGATCGCTGCGAGTGGACTGCAGGAGAGGCCTCTGGCGGTGTCGACGGAACGTGCATTGGTGTCCCCGCCGGTTGCACCGCCGCACAAGCCGGTTTTGACGCTGGCGATCGGATGAACTTTTTTCAGCTCCCGCTCTCCCGCACCAATGAGGTCACGCGACTGTGTTCGACCAGCAACGTGGGCGAGCCGGGCGTGTGGCGCTTTCAAATCCGAGGCGGTGAGCTTCCGTGCAATGGGTCAGGCACGGCGTGCGTGTCGGGCTATCCGGGCGCGTGTTCTGCCGGGACCATCCAGTGCCGCAGCGGCCGTCCGGTGTGCGTGCCTGATAACCTTCCCCGCGCTGAGCGATGCGACGGTGTGGACAACGACTGCGACGGACTCGTCGATGAGAGCGATCAGCAGCTTCCGCAGCCGCTCGGGATCCCTGATGGGGGTCTCGCGGATGGCGGATCAATCCCTCCGATCCCTGACGCCAACGTGCCCGATGGCGGCCGCGCCGCACCCATTTGCCCCCGACTGGGGGATCTCTGCTCTCGCGGAGTGTGTGTCCCGGGATGTGTCGAAGGCGCGTGTTTTGACACGCAGACCTGCACGCGCGAAAACGTCTGCGTCGAGACCAACTGCCTCAACGTAAACTGCCCACCGGGGCAAACGTGCCGCGCTGGAATGTGTGAAAACCCCTGTGAAGGGATCCAATGTCCGCAGCCCCTCGCCTGCCGATTTGGTCGCTGTGTGAACCCCTGCGAAGGCGTGATATGTGACATGGGACAGGTGTGCCGCGATGGCCGCTGTGTTGCCGGTTGCCAGTGCGCGCCGTGTGCTGCGGGGCTTGCGTGTCAG
>JANNCG010000073.1:0-5856 GCA_031386385.1 Myxococcales bacterium | reverse complement strand
CGTGGCAAGCACAGACCACGAGCGATTGCTGTCCATCGAGACCATCCTCGCGGCCAAGGTCGTGGGCCACAGCGCAGCTCTGTCACGCGTTGCACACTCCCTTCGACGCAACGCAGTCGGGTTTCGCGGCAATCGGCCCATTGGAACCTTTCTCTTCTTGGGCCCCACCGGAGTGGGCAAGACGGAGTGTGCCAAGGCCATCTCCGATGCGCTTTTTCCGGGCGCCGGCGCGATGACGCGGTTTGATATGGCAGAGTTTTCAGAAGCGCACAGCGTCGCGAGACTCATGGGAGCTCCGCCCGGATATGTTGGCTATCACGAAGGTGGGCAGCTCACAGAAGCCGTCCGACGAAAGCCCTACCAGTTGATCTTGCTCGATGAGATTGAGAAGGCTCATCCCGACGTTTTGGAGTCCCTGCTTGCGGTCCTCGATGAAGGTCGGATGACCGATGGCCGTGGAAAAATCGCGGACTTTCGCAACACGGTGATCGTGATGACCTCCAACTTGGGCGCAGAAGTGTTTGACCACAAGCCCGAGCCGGTGAGCAAACGGATAGGGTTTGCTGCGCAGGCTGTTCCCGCTAACGGATTGCTCGCACAAACGCCGCTCGCGCTCGCAGAGAAAGCCCGCGACTCCGCACGGGCCTCTATGCCGCCTGAGCTGTGGAACCGCATTGACGAGCCCATTGTCTTCAGCGCTTTGACGCTCGACGACGTTCGCGAAATAGCTGCTCGACTGCTCGCTAGCTCTTTTGTGAAGCTCCGCGCCGATCGCAACATCGCGCTGAGTCATTCGTCATCGCTCATCGAGCACTTGCTCGAAAACGGCGGTTTTGATGCCTCGCTTGGCGCGCGGCCCATGAAGCGCGCGATCGCACGTTTGGTCGAGGCTCCTATCGCCAACGCTGTCTTGAAGGACGAATTGCGTCCTGGCGATGAGGCGATCGTTGAGGTCCGTGAAGGCCAACTCGCATGGACCCTCAACCGCGCCGTGAGTTTGTTGGCAAATTAGTCGACCCGGTCCTGCGCATGGCACCTGGTCGGATGAATCGTTCTCGCGACCCCTGCTGATCTCTTCATTTTCTGAGAATAAACAGTTAGTTTCAGTCCTCTGACCAGGATGATGATGGACGAGATAGCGAATAGCGGACGCCCGACACTCGGAGCGCGCCTGGCTTACCTTGCCGGGTTTCATCCAGAGTATTTTGTCTGAATATGATGAGAGAATGTCTTGAGTCATGCGCAACTCGACGCGAAGCCTTTGATGGCTGCTAGAGACACCTCCGAGTCTGAGTTCGGCTCGCTCATGGACGTCGCTGCTGCTCTCTTTGCGGCACCCATGGCGTCGCTGTCGCTCATGGAGAGCGGAGTGCCATCCATGGGAGTCCTGCGTGGATTTGACCGCGCCGACGCGTTGTCTACGGCGAGTGAATTCTCGCAACTCTCTTTAGGCACCTCAATCGTGCAAATCGAGGACGCGCGGGAAGACGCCAGGTTTGCGACCAAGAGTTGGGTCGTCCACTCGCCGTTTATTCGTTTTCTTGTCTCGGCACCGGTGATCGATTCTACGGGCGAGATCACCGGTAGACTGTGTGTGATGGATTCTCTTGCACGGACAGCATCATCGGGACAACTCGAGGGGCTTCGAACCATCGCACGCGCAGTCGCCGACCTCGCTGCGCTCCGCCGCGCAAACGTCCGTCTGCAGCGCGAAGTGATGGACTTGGCTGACCGCTGTGCGCGGCTCGCGCGGCTCGAAGAAATGGTGAAAGCCTCGCCGCACATTCTGGCGGTCGTGGACAAAGATGGGGTGACAAGAGAGGTGGTTTTTCCGCGCGATTTTCAGCGCACTGTGCCGCCTCAGACGCACATCGGGCGTCTGTTCGCGAAGATCAGCGACGAGATTCCACCTGCGTTGCTTGAGTCCATTCGCGAAGCGATCGTCGAGGGTCGCCAGGGAAGTCATTCCTTTACGATGAATATGGCCGCAGGCTTCACGCGGTTCGAGGTCGAGGTGACGCGGTGTGGGCAGGATGAGGCGCTCCTCGTTGGCCGAGACGTGACCAAAGCGTACGAGTTCGACCGCATGAAGAGCGAGTTTCTCTCGATGATCGCTCACGAAATTCGGACTCCGTTGAGCGCCGTTCACGGCTCACTCTCGCTGCTCGACGGTGGTGTCTGTGGTCCGCTCTCGACGGATCAGAAAGAGATGATCTCGATCTCACTTCAGAGCGCAGATCGGTTGCGCAGACTCGTCACGGACGTGCTCGATCTTGAGCGTCTCAGCCAAGGAAACTTTGAGCTCATTCGCGTTGAGACTGACCCCTGTGAGTTGGTTCGTGACGCCGTGCGCGAGGTCGCAGTCCTGGCAAAGCGTCACGAGATCGAGCTGGTCTTAGAGCTTGATACGGGGTTTGTTGTCCAGTGCGATCGTGATCGAATGACTCAGTCCCTCGTCAATCTACTTGGTAATGCGCTGAGATTCTCGCCACTGGGTGGGCGAGTGACGGTACGGGTCGATGCAAGTGGACCTCAGCGAGTGCGCATCGGGGTCCGCGACAGTGGCCCTGGACTCGACCCCGCCGCTCGTGAGCGCGTATTTCAAAAATTTGAGACCGACCGACAGCCGTCGCGAACCGAAGTCAAGCCCACCGGGCTTGGGTTAGCGATCGTTGCCGCGATCATGCAGCAGCACGGCGGCGTCGTGGGTGTTGAGTCCGAAACAGCAGAGGGCGCCACTTTTTTTCTTGAGATGGACGGTGTGACGCCATCGATGGAGCAGCTCACCGCGCGGTGGGAGCGCGATGCGATGGCTCTTCTTAAGCGAGACCTCATCGCGGCGATCGGGATCGCTGTGATTGAGTTGAGGGAGACGCTCAGCGCGGTCCGCAGCGGCTCGGCGACAGAAGAGCAACTTCAATCGGCACTGCGTCTTGCACGCCGTTATGCCGAAACCGCCGACCCTGCGGGCTTTGAAGACGTCGGGGTGCGAGCTCGTTTGCTGGAGAGTCTTTTGAAGGACCCTCGACCCACCAGCTTGATTGGGTCACCGGCACTGGCGAAAACGCTCACGGACTTTCTCGAAGCCTGCGCTGCCATTCACACTCGTTGAGTCAGGTTGCACAAAGCTATAGCGCTATAGTGCCGCAGCGAGCCCGTGGACTGTCGCGGCGATGCGGATGGCATCGACGACGTTCTCTTCAGACAAGCCGTGGACAAGTGATGTTTGCTCATGAGCTTGCATGCACACCTCACATCCATTGATGGCGCTCACGGCAAGAGATAGCAGCTCGAACTCGGCCTTCGTCGTGGCGGGCTTGGACAAGCGCTGCATGCGCAGGCGTGGGTGCATTTTCTGGTAGTTCTCTTTGTGGATCATATGTCTAAAGCGATAGAAAATGTTGTTCATTCCCATCAACGAAGCCGCGGCAACGGCGTCATCGACGTAGGTCTGCCCGCCCTTTTCAAGGCACAGGGTCGTCAGGGCGTCGGTCAGCGCGCGAGCACGAGTGGCTCGGGCGCAAGCGAGCGCAACCGCTACTCTGAGCGGCTCTGAAAGCGTGCTCTCGCTGAGAACGTTTTGCATATTAATCCGGAGGTCTTTTGAAGGCTCTCCGAGAGACTCGAGCAGGTCGTGCAGTTGGCTCATAGAACTAACGTAGCTTTCTTGAGATTTTTTGCGTTGGGTTAGAGGGTCGCGTCGCCTTTTTTCCAGTTGCAGGGGCACAGCTCGTCAGTTTGAAGCGCGTCGAGCGTACGCAGAACTTCATCGACATTGCGACCCACATTGAGATCATGGACGCTGACAAATCGGATGACGCCTTGCGGATCGACGATGAAGGTCGCTCGCATGGCGACCCCAGCATTTTTGTCGATAATTCCGAGAGCTTGCGACAGCTCGCGCTTGATGTCTGACACCATCGGAAACGGCAGAGACCGCAGCTTCTCTTCGTGCGTTCTCCACGCGTGATGCACAAACTCGCTGTCCGTACTGAACCCAAGAACCTGCGCGTCGCGGTCGCTGAAGTCTTTGACCTTGCGGCCAAACTCGGCAATTTCGGTCGGGCAAATGAAGGTAAAATCTTTGGGCCAAAAGAACGCGATCAGCCACTTGCCTTCGTAGCTGCCCTGGTTGATTTCTGAAAACTCCTTACCCTTCTCAAGGCTTACAACTGAGGTCAGTAAAAACGATGGAAACTTGTCGCCGTTGGTGAGCATGATTTGAAACTCGCTTTCTGCCGAACACCAATGCGAAGAGGATGCCAGCCGTGTGTGCATTGAAATAATTGAGTTTTTTGTCCATTGATCAACGATATATCGGTGAGTCACCCAAATGTCGCGGTGAGAGCCACTGACATTTAGGTGTTGTCATAGTCAGATAGTGCCCTAGTGTTGTGAGCATTAACCTCATGATGACGATGGATTTGACGGAGGATCTGAGACGCCTCGCTCAGCTTGCGAAGGCCCCCGACGCTGTGAACGACCTCATCCTTCGTGGACTCGAGTGGCTCTCGCGGATCGCACCCTACGATCTTGCCACGTTGTTTGAGCTCGACGGCGAGCGGTTGGTGGTTCGCACGGCTCGTGGGGCGCTTGCGAGTGAGCGGGTCAAACGACACTGGATTTGGCTCAAAGATTTTCCATCGGTTCGTGAGGCGATTGAGCGTCGACGAGGGAGGGCTTTTACCGAGCACGATCACAAGGACGGCGACGGAGATCCGTTTGATGGGGTACTGGACCTGCCAGACGGGCACTCGTGCATGGTTGTTCCGCTGTCGGTTGGTGAGCGGACTGTGGGAGTCCTCGCGCTGGACCGCGCGAAGTGTGAGCAGTACTCATCCGCCGCAGTGGACCTCGTCGAGGTTTACGCGCAGATCTTAGCCCTCGCGCTGGTGAACGCAGAGCAAAGTGAGATGCTCTCTCGCCTTCGAGAGCAAGAGCGAAACCACGTGACGCTGCTTGAGCAGGATCGGTACGGGGAGAGCACGCACGATTTCGCGCGCGGGACTTTTGGATTCACCCAGTCGGACAAAATGCGCAGTGTGTTGCGAAAGGCCGAACAGGTCGCGCGAACAGATACGTCGGTTTTGGTTCGAGGCGAGACCGGGACGGGCAAAGAGCATCTGGCGCGCGCAATTCACGCCGCGTCGCTGCGCGCAGAGCGTCCGTTTGTCGCGCTCAACTGCGCCGCCATCCCCGAGACGTTGCTCGAATCAGAGCTATTTGGCACGGTGAAGGGCGCATTCACCGGCGCCACCGGCGCGCGCGCGGGGAGGTTTCAGACCGCCAACGGGGGCACACTCTTGTTAGATGAAATCGGCGAACTTTCTCTCTCCCTTCAGGCAAAGCTGCTGCGGGTTCTGCAGAACGGGTCCTTCGAACCGGTGGGCTCCGATCGCACTGTGCGCGTGGACGTACGGGTCATTGCCGCGACGCATGTGAACCTTGAGCAGGCCATGGCGCAGGGGAGGTTTCGTGAGGATTTGTTTTATCGCTTGTCGGTGTTTCCGATCGAGATTCCGCCGCTAAGAGAGCGGCTCGAAGATCTTGAATCACTGAGCCAGACGCTGCTAAAAACTCTCGCCGGCAAGACCAATCGCCGAGTCAATTATCGCCTCGATCCCGGCGCCATCTCGCTGCTTGCCAACTATCGCTGGCCCGGAAACATCCGTGAGCTCGCCAACGTTCTTGAACGCGCGGCGATTCTCTCTCCCGGCGACGTGATCTCTCGCTCAGCCATCGATCTGGGCGCCTTGCGTGTGGACAGCTCACCTCCGCCCCTGACGCACCGTTCGCTCTCACTCGAGCAGGTCGAGCGACAGCACATTGAAGCGGTCTTGAAGCAAACGAAGGGCA
>JANNCG010000068.1:0-1832 GCA_031386385.1 Myxococcales bacterium | reverse complement strand
CGATGTTTTGAAGAAGCCCTCGGTAGAGTTTGAGCAGGACGAACCGACGGCGAACCAGCGCGTGCCACTGGCATCCATCGCGAGTCTTTTTCCTGCGATTGAAGAGGGTGGTCATGGCGTGATCTTGACCATGGGCAAGGGCGGAGTTGGCAAGACCACCGTCGCGATCAGCATCGCGCTTGAGCTGGCTCGTCGTGGTCACAACGTGCATCTCACGACCACAGATCCCGCTGCGCATGTTCGCGATGCGCTCTCGCACGAACAAGCCAACGAGCAGGCTGACACGTTGAGTCGCGTACGAGTGAGCCGCATTGACCCAGCAGAAGAGACTCGCTTGTACACCCAGGAGATTCTTAAGACCTCTGGGGCAAAGTTGGATGCCGCCGGGCGTGCGTTGTTGGAAGAGGATCTACGCAGCCCTTGCACTGAAGAGATCGCCGTGTTTCGCGCTTTCGCGCGCGTGGTTGATGAAGGAGAGAGGGGATTTGTAGTCATCGACACCGCTCCGACTGGGCACACGTTGTTGTTGCTCGACGCCACCGAGTCCTATCACCGAGAGGTTCTGCGAACTGCAGGACAGGCTCCTGAGGATGTGCGAAAGCTGCTTCCAAGGCTGCGTGATCCGGTGTTTACCAAGGTTGTGCTGGTCACCCTTCCCGAAGCCACACCGGTGCATGAAGCAGCGGGTCTTCAGCGAGAGCTTGGGCGTGCAGAGATCAAGCCGTTTGCGTGGGCGATTAACCAGAGCTTGGTGCCACTTGTGGTGACCGATCCCGTGCTTGTGCGTAGGCGCGCGAATGAGGGTCGATTTCACGCGGAGGTGCGTGCGTTGTGCAAGCGTGTGGTGTTGGTGCCGTGGACTGACTCGCAGTCGCAGAGCCATCTAGGTGCCAGCAACGCGACGCCGAGCTCAGCGGCTCCGGCCTGAGAGGTTCCGCCACTCTGGCGTTCAGCGCGATCTGGGTAGACGTACGAGCGTCGATGGTGGCATCTTCGGGCCATTGCGACACAAGCGGTCTTTTAGGACCGAAGACGTGGTCGCACTGAGGATACGCATTGACTATGAAGATTGGTAGAAACGACCCTTGCCACTGCGGCTCGGGACTTAAGTACAAAAAGTGTCACGCAGCAAAGGACGACGCAGCGTTTTCAGCCGAACTCGCTGCACAAGCTGCTGAGCGCGCCGCCGCGAAGGCCGCCGCTGTCGAAGCCGAAGAGGCCGCCGGAGCTGCTCCCGTCGCGAAGAGCAGCGCCGCCAAGAGCGCGCCTGTGCGACCCGACATGAGCACGCAGCCACGATCCAAGCGCTCTTCTGTCGCCGCGCCTGCGATTTTTCGCAAACGCTCGGTGTAGTCTTTTAGCTACGAGCGGTTGAATCGACCGGGGCGCCCTTCTAGCACCGCGCTGATCGCTTCTTTGAAGTCGTCGGACTGCATGATGCTGCTGTTAATCGCCAGCGCTTCACGCAGCGTTCGCACAACGCTGTCCTCTGTGCGAGTGTTCAACACGTGCTTGATCCCCGCGACGGCCATCGGTGGGTTGTCTGCGATTTTTCGGGCGAGGGCGCGCGCTTCGGCGAGCATGGACTCGGGGTCCTCTGTGACCTTGTTAAGCATCCCCATGCGAAACACTTCTGCCGCCGAATAGTCGCCGCCGGTCAGCGCAAGCTCGCGGGTGAAGCCCTCGCCGATGATGAAGGGGAGGCGCTGGATTCCGCCTAAATCGGGGACTAAAGAGAGCTTTACCTCGCGAAGACTAAACTTTGCGCGCGAGGTTGCGATGCGCAGATCACACGCACACGCGAGCTCAATTGCGCCGCCGATGCACCAGCC
>JANNCG010000045.1:0-4381 GCA_031386385.1 Myxococcales bacterium | reverse complement strand
ACTGTTCACCATGCCGAGCAAGGGCCTCTGCGGTCGCCGCGCCGTTTAGTTTGAGCGTCGTGCGCTCGACGAGCAGTTTTCGAAGCAACAACTCGGCTCGGTGCGCGGTGTCTTCTTTGGGTGCAGCGCTGAGGAGCGTGTCGATGTACTGCACCGCACGTGGGGCGTCGGTTTCGTCGAGTTGCTTGGGTGCAACCGCCAGCCATGAGCGTCTCGCAAATGCGTCTTTGTCATCACAGTCAGCGGCGAGGACCAGACGTCTTCTGGCAGCCTCCAGGTCATTTTGCATCGCGAGCGACAGTGCCGCCCCAGCGCGATACAACGACGCTTTGAGCTTCTTGCTGCTCTCGGCCTCTGCGAGTCGGTCAAGTTCGGCAACAGCCCCAACGCTGTCTCCGGCCGCCACGAGCTGGTCAAACAGCGCTGCTGCTGCCGCTGCTCCATCAGGAACGGTCGCGATCGTCTCGCGCAAATACGCGGTAGCTTTCTGCGAATCACCATCCGCCGCCGCCGCCTCTGCCAGCCGAAACAGAAGCCCAGCTTTGCTTGCCGGATCGACCGCATTGCTGTCGATCAGGATTTGCGCAGCTTGCGCCGCACGTACCGAGTCGCCCGCCCGATCTGCGATCGCGAGTGACTCAAGGACGTAGCGAATGTTGGGTGTGTCTGTTGCGACGAGGGCGAGGGCTTGATCGATGTTCGCCTGGGCGGTACCGGGGTCGTCCAAAACGCCCGCACGTACGCGTGCGGCCCGGGCCCAAAGCTCGGCACTGATTTTGGTTGCGGTGGCCGTATCCACAAGCCATGCAGAAGAATCTTGCAGCAAATCTGCTGGTGGATTTTGTGCAAGAGCCGCGCGGGACTCAAGCGCAAACGCCAAGTCAGCGGGCCGCGAGTGTTTCAGCGCGAAGCGTTCAAACTCAACCAGGGCACGCCATGTTTCTTTCGTTAACGCAGCGGCGCCCCTGAAGAGCGCTGAGGCTTGCTCGAGTGAGTCGCTGGATCCTTCTTTCGCCAGATCGTGAGCGACCTCGCACAACAGTCTGCTCTTTCGCGCGGGATCGAGCGTCAGTTCGGCGAGCTGTAAGGTCGCGCGCTGTGCTCCGGGTCGGTCGTCTGCTCGTCGAGCGATCCGCTCAATGGCCATCAACGCGAGTCGATAAGTGGGGTCCGCTTCGTGCGCGTCTTGGTAGGCTTTGAGCGCCCCTGGCGCGTCGTTGATTCGGTCTTCGAGGATCTCTGCTCGAAAGCAGAGGGCTTCGGCCTTCGCACGCGGTGATGGCGCTGACTTCGCGAGGGCGTCCGAGAGCTTGAGCAAATTGTTGGCGCTCTTGCGACGTAGGTAGATTCGTATCAACGCGTCCAGCGGAATGCGGAGCTTCGGAGCGCTGTTAAACGCAGCGAGATAATTTTTGCCCGCCGCAATCTCATCCCCACGTACGCGCTCTTCGATCTCAGCGATCTCAGCAAAGCCGAAGGCCTTGTCTGCACGATCGGTCGCTTGCGCTGCCCACTGCCCCACCGCGTGGGCGTGCGTTGCGAAGGCCTCGCTTCGCGCGACATCATGCGCAAATGAAGGACCGGCCAGAGCTGGGGCCGCGATGGATGGAGTGGATGAGGGGGCGGTAGAGGGAGCTGAACCGCCGGGCGCAACAGAGGCGCCGGATTGAACGTCGTTAGACTGGGACATCGCTAATTACTCAGTGACAGTAAGCGAATGCGAAGTGCTCGAAAAACCACACGGCTCACGTTGCTTCGCCACTGCTTGGAGGCTTTGTACCGCAACGGGCTAGCGAGTGAGAAGCCTTCGATTCGCAGAACATCGTATTCGTAGGTAGTTTGAGCACATTTTCGTTTGGACAGAAAATGTCATTGAAACTTCGATCAACCCATGATTTTACCCCGATTGGTGGCATTCTGGCCTCGTCGACAAAACCAATTCATGAGTCTTGATCACCCACAATGACCGCAACTTACGATCGCAAAGGCGCTCCCACGCTCATTGGCTCTGCGGGCAGGACGTTGATCATCGCCGAAAAACCATCGGTCGCCCGAGATCTAGCGCGAGTGTTGGGCGTCCCGGCCAATGGCAAAACGAGCTTCGAGAACAGCACACATGTGGTTTCGTGGTGTGTCGGACACTTGGTCGAGTTGGATGAGCCCGCAAGCTACGATGGTCGGTGGAAGACGTGGCGGATGGACACTCTGCCGATGCTTCCTGAGAGGTTTAAGCTCAAGGTCTCAACGGGGGCGCCGGTGCAGTTTCGCGCGCTTAAAGCGCTGCTGTTGGACAAGCGATTCTCTGAGGTCGTGAACGCGTGTGACGCTGGTCGAGAGGGCGAGTTGATCTTTCGCTACGTCTACGAGCTATCGGGGAGCCGACTGCCCGTGAAGCGTTTATGGGTCTCATCTCTCACGGACGAAGCGGTACGCAAGGGATTTGCGAAGCTTGAGCCGGGCTCACGGTATGATCGGCTCGCGGACGCAGCCCGCTCTCGCTCCGAGGCTGACTGGCTTGTCGGTCTCAACGCGACCCGGGCGGTCACGATGCGTGCGCGTGAAGGGAGCGACCGAACACTGTACTCCATCGGGCGTGTGCAGACCCCGACTCTTGCGCTCATGGTGCGTCGAGATGACGCGATCGCCAATTTTGTCGAGAAAGATTACTGGCAAATTCGCGGCAATTTTCTCACTGCCCGGGGACAGAAGCTGTCGGCATTGTGGTCGCATCCTACCGGCTCTCGGCTCGCTGCAGAGTCTCTCTCTACGGCCTTGATCGCAAGGTGCGACACGAGAGTAAGGGCCGACGGCGCCGTGGTTGAGAGCGTGCAGACCAAGCGGCTTCGCGAGGCACCGCTGCCGCTGTTCGATCTGACGAGCTTGCAGCGGACGGCCAACAAACGCTTTGGGCTTAGCGCTGCAAAGACGCTTGAGATCGCGCAGGCTCTGTACGAGCGCCACAAAGTGTTGACCTACCCGCGGACGGACTCAAAGCATCTGTCATCAGACATGAAGACTGAGGTCGGGGCCGTGCTCATGTCGCTGGGAAAGCTCTCGGACTACAGCTCATACGTCGCTCCATTTGCGCTCGGTGTGATCCCGACACCCAAACGGATCTTCAACGACCTGGAGGTGAGTGATCACCACGCTATTATTCCAACGGGCAAAATCCCAGGTGGTGCGGGGTTGGGCGGAGACGAAAAGAAGATCTTCGACTTGGTGGTTCGGCGGTTTATCGCGGCATTTTATCCCGACGCTGAGTTTGACGAGACCCGAGTTGTCGTTCGTGTTGGACCCCTTGCGTCCGGCGCAGCGCTCTCGAGCGCAGAGGTTTTCAGCGGTGAGTCCAAGAGCTCGCGTGCAAGCGCGGACACCGGCGGGGCCGACGATGTGCCGATGCTGACGACTCTTCCTTCGCCGCCCGATCGATTTGCGACAAAGGGTCGCGTAAGGATCGTCTCTGGCTGGCTCGATGTGCTTGGGATCGACACAGATCGAAGAGATTTATACGCAGATAACCAGGCAGATAGTGATACTCAAGAGATCCCCAAGCTCGTGGTGGGTGAAAAACTCGGCGCGACTTTTGCGTCGTTGAAGAAGCGCACACGCCCTCCGGCGAGATACTCAGAAGCGACGCTGTTGTCCGCGATGGAGTACGCCGGTCGCGCGATGGATGACGAGGCCCTGAGGGACGCTCTGCGTGAGCGTGGGCTTGGGACTCCTGCGACAAGGGCTTCAATTATTGAGACACTGTTGGGACGAAAATTTATTCGTCGTGACGGACGCTCGGTGATGGCGACCCCGTTGGGCGCAGCGTTGATTCATTCACTTCCGGTACCTGCGTTGGCGAGCGCTGAGATGACCGGAGAGTGGGAGGCGAGGCTGACCCGTATTGAGCGGGGAGAAGACACACGCGCGAAGTTTATGACGGACATCGCAACGTTTGTGAAAAACACGATTGATGCGATAAAAACCGCGCCGATTGCGCTGTCGGTGGGTCCTTCGGCAATGACCGCCACTGCGCAGCCGATCGGCAAGTGTCCCAAGTGTGGATCGACGGTGATTGACGCAACAGCGGACTATCGATGCGCGTTGGGGCCTTCACCGTGTGGGCTGAGCATTCCGAAAAAACTCGCGTCCAGAGACATCTCGCCTGAGCTGGCGGCGGTGCTGCTGCGATACCGCACGACCAAGACATTGCGCGGATTTCGGTCTCGCGCGGGCAAGCGATTTTCAGCCGGGATTCAGCTTCGTGATGATGGCTCGCTCACGTTTGTGTTTGAGTCTGGAGCCAAGAGCACCGCGGACGAGACCGCAGAGCCGGCGTCGCAATCTAAAGCTGCTTTTGCTCAGCATCCACGCTCCGCCGCTGACCTTGCGG
>JANNCG010001378.1:0-3425 GCA_031386385.1 Myxococcales bacterium | reverse complement strand
GGAGTCGTTCGCGTGACCGACACGCAAAAGCCCACCGACGGCTTGGTGGTGCATATCGGCGAGGTCACTGAAGGCTCGATGACCGCGGGTCCAACGTCGCCAGCGGTGGAGCTGCAAGTGGATCATCCGTCGCGAAGTGCAACGCGCCGCAATCACTCTGCGACCCACTTGTTGCACTGGGCGCTTCGCAAGGTTCTTGGACCTACCGCGACGCAGCGAGGGTCTAAAGTGGGCCCCGAGTCCCTGCGATTTGATTACGCAACAGAACGTGCGCTGACCGACGTCGAGATCGGGACCATCGAAGACATGGTCAACCATGAGGTCCTCGAAAACCTCGCGATCACCACAAGCGTGACATCGCAAGAGCAGGCCCGCAAGGCCGGAGCGATGATGATCTTCGAAGAAAACTATGGCGACGTCGTGCGCATGCTTCACATCGGCTCGGACTCAATTGAGCTCTGCGGCGGCACACACGCCACGCGCACCGGCGACATCGGGTTGTTTAAGATCGTGAGCGAAGAGCCCGTGTCGCGCGGCGTTCGGCGCATCTCAGGAGTGACGGGTCTCAACGCCCTGGCGTATATGCGCGAGCAAGAGGCAAGGGTTCGCCAAGCCGCGTCGCTGCTGAAGACAGGCGAAGCCGGGCTGATTGAGCGAGTGAAGAAGCTCGGCGAAGACCAGCGCGATTTGCAAAAACAGCTCAAGGCGACAGAGCGCAAGTTGGCAGAGGGTTCTGCCGGAGCAGACCCTGCCGCGAGCGCGCGGCAGATTGGGACGATGAAGGTGCTTGCGTACAAAGCGCCAGTGGGCGACATCGCAGCGCTGCGTGAGTTAGCTGAAAAATTGCGAGACAAACTCGCTCCGAGCGTTGTCCTAGTTGTGGGATTAGACGCGGGCAAAGTGTCGCTCGTTTGCACCGTGTCAAAAGAACTCACGACGCAATTTCAAGCAGGCAAGCTCGTCAAAGAGCTCGCTGCTGTGGTGGGTGGCAGCGGCGGAGGCCGGCCGGATATGGCGCAAGCTGGTGGCCCGGATGTGAGCAAGATCGATGATGTCCTAGAGAAACTCTACACACTCGTGTCGTAGCTGGTCTGCCCCGCGCCAAACTCGAGCGTCACGGGACTCTCAGAAGTACATCATCGCGCCGAGCTGAGTGACGATGCCCATCGATGTGTTGGTGGTTCGGGTGGTCCCGTCCGCCTGTGACTCTGCAAACTCTGGATTTGTGCGGGTGTTTCCGTCGATGCGAGTGCGCAAAAAGCCTCGCGCATCGGCGAAGAGAACAAACCGCGACGTCACTTGATACTCGACGCCTAGACCGGTGTGGCCGCCGACGTAGAGGTAATTCGCGCCGTTCAACCCACCGTGGGCGCCTGCTGCGAGGTTGAGCCCAGAGTATTGAACCCGCGCCCACGATGCGTTTGCACCGAGCAACCCGTAGAGCTGCACGCGGTGCTGCGGATTAAAGTACACGATCCCAGTTGCTGAGGCAGGAACCTCGGAGCGGTCATCACCGTTCCAGTCGCGACCGCCAGACCAACCGACGGAGACCTCACCGCCAACGTAGCCCTGCGTGCGAGCACGCAAAAACCCAGTCACGAGGCCCATAACCCCAGGACGGTTTGGATCGCGACCACCAAAAAACGCAGCGCCACCGCTCACACCACCGCCCCACATAAAGTTAGAGGTCGACGATGTGCTCGTCGAACTCCAAAAATAATAGGTTGAAGGTTGTGTGTAGTACATCTGTCGTGGCTGCACGTAATAACGAACCGGCTGCACCGGCTGGACATAGATCCGCGTTGGCTGCTGGATGTACACGGGCTGTGGCTGTTGCACATAAATGGGCTGCGGCTGCTGCACATAAATGGGCTGTGGTTGTTGGACGTAAACAGGCTGCGCAACCGGATAGGTGGGCTGCTGCATACCCATCGTGACCGATGCGCTCGCGCACAACCAAGACCCTGGCGGGCAAGCGGTTTGGGCGTTTGCCGTGGAGGTAATAGCTCCGATGGAGAGGCAGGCTGCAGCGGCTACGAGTGTTTTGTTCATGACTGATACGTCCTTTCGTCCTGGTGACGAGTCGTACAAGCTACTCTAGCAACGAAGAGGCCAACGATGGGGCCCTGTTATTTTGTCTTCTATCGGATGTCATCTTGATGAAACTATTGAGTTATTTGTCCACAGTGCTGCTCCAGAGCCGTGAACACCCGTCGGGAGTGTGAACGGTTTTTCACGGTCAGTCTTCCAGCGTGAGCGACGGATGGCCCTTCGTGGAGTGACGAGCTTCCACCATGAACGACCCCAGTCACCCCCAAAAGTGTCCACTTGACCCGCTCAATTCAGTCCGCGAGAACGCCCCGCTTAGACCGTGTAGCGCCACTCCGGATGGTCGGTGGTTGTGCCGCGAACAATCTCGAAGTAGCGAGACTGAATTCGCTCGGTGATGGGTCCCATTCCGCCGGTCCCAATGGTGCGATGGTCGATCATGCGCACGGGTGTTAGCTCAGCCGCAGTCCCGCACAAAAACACCTCGTCCGCGGTGTAGAGTTCGTCTCGAGAGATCAATCCTTCTACCACCGTGTATCCCAGCTCGCACACGAGAATAATGATCGAATCACACATGATCCCTTCAAGAATACACTGCGCAATCGACGGCGTACGAATCACTCCGCGGCGAACGCAAAACAAATTCTCGCCCGAGGCCTCAGCGACGTACCCGTTTGCGTCCAACATAATAGCCTCGTCGTAGCCGCCTGCCTTCACTTCGCGCTTGGCCAAAATGCTGTTGACGTAGTGGCCGACGATCTTGCCTTTGGCCATCGAGCTGTTGATGTGCGCTCGCGTAAACGAGCTCACCTTGGCGTGAATGCCTCTTCGAAGGGCTTCTTCACCAAGATAGGCACCCCAACGCCACGCGACGATGGTCAATCGAACGGTGTTATTGGGCGCGTACAAGCCCATCTGCTCGTCCCCCAAAAACACCAATGGCCGCAGATATCCAGCGTCAAGCTCGTTGTCTCTCAGCGTCTCGGCGCAGGCCTTTTCGACCTCTTCAATCGTGAACGGAATCTCCAACTGGATAATTTTGGCCGAGTCAAACAAGCGCTCGATATGCTCGCGCAAACGAAAGATTGCGGTCTCGCCTGACGCACGCTTGTAAGCGCGAATCCCTTCAAAAGCGCCAACACCATAATGCAAAGTGTGCGTCAACACACTGACCTGAGCTTGCTCCCACGGAACCAGTTTTCCGTCGAGCCAAATTGACTTGAGCTTATCCATGTTTTTGTCCGTCTTCGACCTTCGCGCTTCTAGCACGAAACCATTGGCCTAACGGGTAGCGATCGTCGAAAGAACGCCATCAAAAGCTTCTCGCACCCACGCCCGAGTCTGCGACAGTTCAAAAAATAGCGCCGAACTTGCGG
>JANNCG010001327.1:0-2711 GCA_031386385.1 Myxococcales bacterium | reverse complement strand
GGACCGCGTCCGGATCGTTTTTGTCGCGCGAGGTGAGCTTCAGCTCAAGTGCCTTGGCGGTCGTGATGGCGTCTTGATAAAAGAGCTCGTAAAAATCACCGATGCGAAAAAACATGAGCGCGTCGGGGTACTGCTCTTTCGCTTGTAGGTACTGCCGCATGGAGGGCGTGGGGAGCTTCGCCGATCCAGCACTTTTCGCAGAACCCGACACAGTCTCGTCGCTCATGGTGCCGTCTCCGTCGAATCAGTTAGTTAAATGTGCGTGTGGCTGAGAATGGCCCCAGAGAGTATTCTCGCAGAGCGGATGGCGACTGATCCACGATGTACATGCGGTCCGCGGGACATAAAAATCGCATGTTGATTGCGCCAGGAGCGCCAGAGTTTGAGACCAGCTGTGGATAGCCTCCGCCGGTGCGAAACACGATGGTGGTGTCCCGCGCTGTCTGTTGTGTTCCACTGGCGATTCGCAGGCGAAATGGGCCGGCGTTGTAGTCAGTGTTCTCTCGAATTCGGCCTGTGATCCCAAGCGTTGGGTCCTCGACACATACCCCTTCGCGCTCAACCACGTTGTGGACGTACTCAACGGTGCGGCCTGCTGGGGCTGTCGCCACGACCCAGGTCCCGGTCACACGGACCTCTGCGCGGGTCGCTTGCGGATAACAGCACGCGAGCCTCTGTGCAAACGTACGCGCAGAGGCTTCGAAGTCTGCTCCTTCGAGTATGAGTCCGCAGCTGTCACCCGCGCGAAATCCACCGGGCATGGCCGTGCGGGGGATCTCAATGTCGAGCGAGTCTTGCGATGCCCGTCGGATCACGTACTCGCGATTGCATCGCACCGTGGGGTCGCCAAACAATCGTCGGCACTCGTCCGCCGGGCACATGGGGTTGTCCATCACCGGAACGCTGGCATCACCACGAAGGTTGTTGTCGACATAATAGCTGGGATTTGTCAGCAAAACGCGATCACCTGCCAGAGCCCCAAGTTGGCAAAAACGTGAGCCGGGCGAGCGCAACGTCATCAGCCCAGGGGTAGGAGTCGTATCAAACGACGCCGCGTTGATCACCCGCAACGGGAGTTGACCTTCATACCGAAGCGTAAAAGTCGCATCGCGCACTTGCAGCGGGTCGATCTTCGTCGGGTCCTGTGGCTGTGGCGGGAGTACAATGCAGTAGTTGTTTTCGGCGGTGCACGCTTGCATCCCGCTACCGACGGGAGCGAGCTGCGGGTTCGCTCCGCCAAACGTTGCCGCGCCACCGTTGATGGCGAGCTGCGGTGCGCCCACCACGCTTGGCGGCGTGACGGTGTCGCCACCGCGAGGAATATGCCGGATAAACGCACGCGAAACAGCAGCTCCAAGGCGCACAGCGCAGTTGCGATCAGGATCTTCAAGATCGACAACTTGGATCTGTGCGTTGGCCAGGGCGACCACCGCTTGCACACCTCGAAAGACGTCAAGTCTCGGCAACGGAGTCGCGGCGCAGTTTTCGACCAACGGCTCGTTGAGGTTGCAAATCCCTTGCAGAGTGTCCGAACGTGCGGTCACCGCAGCAAACCCCACGGCGCGGGCCGGGGCGCGAAGTGGGACGCGGTCGTGTGCAAAATTGGGGTCAATTTTGGGGCAGTTCACTGAGTCAAAGGGCACAGTATTGCAGCGGGGGTCATCGGAGATCGCGTTGGGGAGCGCGAGGAGTCCGTACGTGGGTGATGGGGCGTTGGCGACGTAGGTGCTGTTGAGGACGATGAGCTCTTGCGGCCCGGTGGTCACGGCATCGTCCCAGGCCACGCAGCGCCAGAACACGCCGTCCGCCCCGAGGCCCGCGATCAAGAAATCATAGAACCCGGCAAAGGAGGCCAGCGCGGAGAAGTTCGCCCCGAGATCGAGCGGGGTCCCGAGGGTGCCGTCAGACCCGTAGATGCGCAGGGTCGTCTCGCCCGAGTTGTGGCCGATGCCGACGCCCTGCGAGAGGGTCCCCGGATCCACGTTGGTCAATGCGGCAAAGCTGATGCGGGACCCCAGAAACATCCGGGATCCGGTGACATCTGCGGGGTCGGTGATCTTGAAGCGCCAGGACACCATCGCGCTGTCGATCAGGCAGTGCCCGAGATTGCCCTGCCGCAGCGTCAGGACCGACCCGGCCGTGGCTGCGGTCGGCCAGCCCATCCGGTGGAGCCGCCCGCTTCGGCTGGCTCCGGAAACCGCGCGCGCCGTGGCCGTACCACCCGCCATCGTCAGGGCCGCAAAACCCCCGACCAGCGTCGGGGTGATCGACCCTTCGGTCGCATACCAGGCACGGACCTTGCGCAACTCGGGGATCTCGAAATCGTGGCGCATCAGATGCTCCCCTGCTGCACATGCAGGGTCAGATCGTGCAGCCGGACCGGCAGGCAGCCTTGCGGGACATAGGCGGTCAGGCGGTACGTGTAGCCCGTTCCGGCGGCGAACAGGTCATTGCCGATCGACCCGATCTCGAAGTGCGACAGGGTCCGGCCTGCGCCCACCTCCCAGGACTTGAGGGACGTCCAGGGCGGTGCGGCCACGATCAGCTTGCGCCAGAGCTGGATCACCACCTTGGACGCATAATCCCCGACCGTCCGGGCCGTGCCCGACACCGCGAAAGCCACCGGGTTGCTGGCAGTGGCCGGGGGTGCCGCGTCGTAGGCGTAGGGCGAAAAGATGAAGCCGAGGAAACCCCCGGTGTTCGCGGGATCG
>JANNCG010001316.1:0-1752 GCA_031386385.1 Myxococcales bacterium | reverse complement strand
GAACCACCGGGAGGTTATTGTTCCAGCGCTTCCTGAATTCCTCATTGTCGCAATCTGCGCGATCCCGCCAGAACTGATGAGCCTGGCGAAGTTCCTTGGCCCACTTTGCTTGATCGATCACCCCCACTTCCCAGTAGTATGCGTCTCCAGGAGAGCCATCGGAATTGACAACGATGGAGCACAAGTCGGGCTGCTTGGCACCAAGTAAGGGACTTCGTGCGGCACCAAGGTATGCACCGACCATCTCTTTATTGAGCCGACATAGTCGGCGAATCTCGTCGTACGTCACAACTCGCCCGCACGACGCAAAAGCTGCAAGTAGACCTCTCAAAAAGATAACTCGGTTTGGATCGACTTCGAGCTTCTTGCCTCTCCGCTTGCTAGTATTTTTGGCGTTTGCCATCGGTCGTTCCTTCGGCCAAATGTTTGATATCCAGAGTGTTGCATTCAGTGCGATAGCCATGCAACCGTTCTATTAAGGAAAAAAGTCATAGTAATATAGACGTGATCCACGGTCGCATCAAATCTGATTACGAGACGGTTCAAATCACACTGTTTTGAGCCGTCCTCTTGTTCGCTTTGACACAGTCGCGATACCGTCCGCGCTGTGGAAAGCAGTGCAATGAGCCGGGCCCGCGTGGCGAAATTTCAAAGCCGTTCTTCGCGATCGACGTTGGAGGCTCACGATGAGTGACAAGACAATGGACGTGTTCTCTCTGCGGGACACCGTTGTTGACGAGTACAAAAAATTCGCCACGTCCTTCACGACGATCCAGGCCGAAGACATCAAAGCGCAGGTCGATGCCATCTACGCGAAGGATCGATACTGGCCCGAGCCGCTCATTCAGATCAATCCGACGTACCAACCAGGCGCGAGCATTGAGGCGCTCGTCGCGGACAAGGCGCTTGATCCGATGATCGCTCAGATCTTTCGCACCGAAGCAACCGCAGAGTTGCCACAGGGTGTCCCACTTCGGTTATACAAACATCAGTCGCAAGCGATAAGCATCGCGAGCTCTGGTGAGAGCTACGTCGTTACCACCGGCACTGGGTCAGGAAAATCGCTGTGTTTTTTCATTCCAATCGTTGACGCGATCATTCGAGGCAAGAAGGCCAACCCCACTGCGCGCACGCAAGCGATCATCATCTACCCGATGAACGCGTTGGCCAACAGCCAGCTCGAAGAGATCGACAAGTACGTGAAGAATGTACGCGGCACCAAACCGATTTCCGTGAAGCGCTACACGGGACAAGAGTCGGACGAAGAGCGAAAAGAGATCGCAGACACTCCGCCTGACATTTTGCTGACTAACTTCATGATGCTCGAACTCTTGATGACCCGTCAAGACGACACTGATCGCAAGGTGATGGAGCACTGCACGGGACTAAAATTTCTCGTTCTTGACGAGCTGCACACCTACCGAGGTCGCCAAGGCGCGGACGTCGCGCTACTCGTCCGTCGTGTTCGCGAGCGCCTCGCTCCCGACCATCTCCAGTGCATCGGAACTTCCGCCACCATGGCCAGCGGAGGGACGTTGGAAGACAAGTCTCGCGCCGTCGCTCTAGTGGCCTCCAAACTTTTCGCGACCAAAATTCCTCAGAATAACATCGTCGTTGAATCGCTTGAACGCGCAACAGACAAGAATCTTACGACGAAAACTGTCAAAGGATTGCTCGGCCCTGCAATTGACAAAGGCATCCCTCGCACAATCACCGACAGCGAGCTCAAATCGCACCCGCTCGCCATTTGGG
>JANNCG010000961.1:0-3109 GCA_031386385.1 Myxococcales bacterium | reverse complement strand
ATCATGTTCTCGAGCTCTCGCACATTTCCCGGATAGTCATACGCGACAAGATAGTCGAGGACTCCCTCGCCCAAGGTTGATCGCTGCCCAATCTTTCGCGCGATTTTCTCGAGAAAGTGCTCAACCAAGGGAGGCACGTCTTCTTTGCGGTCCCGCAGCGGCGGGAGGACAAACCGCACAACGTTTAAGCGATAGTACAAATCTTGTCGAAATCGCTTCTCGGCGATCGCCTTGTGCAGATCCTGATTTGTCGCAGCAACGATTCGCACATCGACATGCACTGAGCGGCTCTCGCCAACCCGACGGATCTCGCCCTCTTGGATCGCCCGAAGCAATTTGGCCTGAAAGCTTGGCGTCGTCTCGGCCACCTCGTCGAAGAAAAATGTTGCGCCGTCGGCTTCTTCAAACAATCCTCGCCGATCTTTGTTCGCTCCTGTAAACGCGCCTTTGACGTGACCAAAAAGCTCGCTCTCGATCAGCGTCTCGGTCATCGCAGCACAGTTCACCGTGACAAAAGGCTTGCTAGCCCGCTTTGAATTCGCGTGGATGGCCTTGGCGACAAGCTCTTTGCCCGTCCCCGATTCACCGGTAATCAACACCGTCGCCTCAGACGCGCTAATTTTTACGATCCTCGCGATGACGTCACGTATGGGGGCGCTGCGACCAATGACGTTGTCGAATTTGTACCGATCTTTAAACTCTTGCGCCATCAGCGCATAGGCGGTGCCTAACTGTCGCTTCTCGACCGCCTTGGCGACCTTCAACACCAGCTCTTGCTCGGTAAACGGCTTTTGAATGTAATCGTACGCACCAAGCCGCATCGCTTCGACAGCACTCTCGATCGTGCCATACGCAGTCATCACGATCACCTCGCTCAGAGGTTGAACTTCACGAATCTTGCGAAGGACCGCGAGACCATCAAGCCCGGTCATTTTTAAGTCGGTTAGCACGAGGTCAAACGGCTTGATGCCGATCAGCTCGATTGCGATCTCTCCATCAGCTGCCTCATCAACTTCGTATCCAGCTGCGGAGAGCATTCGAGCTACCACCGCGCGGAGCATGCGTTCATCATCGACAATGAGTATTCTGGCCACTAAATTTCCTCTATGGGAGCGCTGAGGGCTTCATCGTACCGAAGCCCGCCGGAGATGCAACAGGCGAAGGTGCTGAAGTCAGTGAAGAGATTTCTTCATGAATATCACCGCAGAATTGAGCAAACGGGCTTTAAGAACCGCTGTTCATCGCTGCGGCAAACGGGTCGCTAGGCGCGAGCGGTACGTAGGCGCGCTGCGATCGGCCTCTGACGATTCGCACCCAAACCCAGCGTGAAGTCGTTGTGCCCGAGAAGGTTGCACGGCTGCCGTCTGAAGACGCCACGGTGGATCCAAATCGCGCGCGTACGAGATACATCCCTGGCTCATCGAGCAGAGGGCGACTGCACATGTGCCCCAAGTTCATCGTGCCGACCGCTGTGGCACGATGTCGAAAAGTCCGTAGGTAGTCTCGGAGCCCTACATAGCCACGAGGCGCGTCGCTGCAAGTGCTGCGGGTTCCGTCTGGGGACACGATTTCAATTGAGACCATGCCAGGTCGAAAGTACACGGTCTCAATAGTTTGCAGTCGGGCCGCGAGGGTCACGCTCAGTCTCACAGCGTCCGCAGTGGCGCCCTCAGCATGACGCACCACGTTGGCGGTCATCGCAGATTCGGTTGAAGACTCAACGGGTGGCACCGGAATCCAGCTCGCGCCCATTGGAACAACCACTGCTGCTTGGGCAGCAAGTTCATTCACCGCGGGCGTCGTCGCGGGGCCGCCAAACACAAGCGCTCGCGAGGCAGACACCGACCGTCGTGCCGTGCCGTAATAAAACTGTAGGGAAGCACCGGGGACGAGCTTCTCACCAACTCGAAGTCCACACACCGCCAACAGATCAAACGGCTCCTGGTGTTGCTGCCCCGCAAGGATGGTAGTGCGCGCGAGCTCGATGGTGCTTTGTCCAGCAAGGGGTGACTTGCAGGTGAACATCTGCGGACGTCGCGGCATGCGGCGACCTAGCGTTGCGACGGGGATCGGGGGTGAGATCTCCAACCGAATGAGTCGTCTGTCGACTGAGAGCTCCAGCGGACCGCTCGACGTGTTCGAGAACTGAAGCTGCCAGCGTTGTCCGTTTCCCGGCGGGACCACGCTCATCTGAACACCTCCGCTCTGCGCGAGAGCCGCGCCCGTGTTGAGCAGAATAACTGAGCCGATGAGGGCTATTTGTCGACCACCGATGCGAAACATTTCGTTGCGAAGCTTGTACAACAGATTCGACCGTTCGCCATCCGCACATCTCAGAGCAAATGGATTTATCGAGACCTTCAGCCAGACTCAACCTTGGATCGATACTCAGCGGAGCACTACAAATCCAGCGTCAATTGTGGCGCGCGACCAAGCAACCGAGCGACAGACTCACGCACCTCAGCCGGAAAAAAAATGCGCCGAGGCGTTAAGCGCTCGCCCCTGAGCTTACCAAGCAGGAGGGATGCGCGAGACAGCAGCTTTGGCGGGCGACGCTGATACCAAACATGGAGCGCCTCGATTGGATCAGTCGGCTCGTCATAAATCGTCGTGCTCGGAGTGTCTAACGCCGCATAATACCGTGGATCAAACCCCGCTCGCTCAACGATAGCTTGCACGCTTTCGAATACCTCATCCGCGTTGCAGTCGTCTTCTTCGAGGGTCGCGGACTTAAAGAGCTCGCGCTTTTTTAGGCGCGACGAGAGATCGTACAGCACGCGATCCGTTCGGCGGTCACTCCACTGCTCAATCGCTGTCCAGAGCGTTGAGTCATCAAGCCGAAGGTATTCGTTCGACGTGAGCGCTTGACCTTTGGCGAGCGCCGTCAACGTCGGGGGCAGGACATCGGTCGCTCCGTTGCGCACGAGCTCTGCGGCACGTGAGAAGAGCGCACGCATCATTCTCTCGGCTGAGCGAGAGGCTTTGTGAAAGTACACTTGCTGATACATAAAGAGCCGCGCAAGAAAAAATCCTTCTACCGCTGGAAGGCCCTTTGATCCATCAATTCCCAATACAAACGAGTTGTTCTCAGTTCGCAGAAGCCGGAGTG
>JANNCG010001278.1:0-4157 GCA_031386385.1 Myxococcales bacterium | reverse complement strand
CGGTACCAGCCGAAGGGCGTGAAACCGATGCGGCCGATCACGCCCATCACCCAGCGCATTTTGCTCTCGAGCGCAGAGAGTTCAAAAGATCACACGCTCGCGTGGCGCGAGAAGCTGCAAGTCAGCGCGCTCGTAGGTAGGTCTCAGCGGTTGGCGAAGATGTTTCAACAGATGGTCGTAGCGAACACCGTCGAGATGACCGTCTTGCTCACCGGCGATAGCGGTACCGGAAAAACCGAAGTCGCCCGCTGTCTACACTCAAGCTCCACGCGCGCGAAGGGGCCCTTTGTCGCTCTCAACTGCGCAGCGATCCCCGAGTTGCTCTTTGAGAGCGAGCTGTTTGGTGCCGAAAAAGGAGCGCACTCACAAGCCGCCAAACGGATGGTCGGAAAGATCGAAGCGGCGCAGCATGGGACGCTGTTTTTGGACGAAATCGCAGAGCTTCCGTTGGCACTTCAGGCAAAATTGTTGCAGTTTTTGCAGGATAAAACGTATTTTCGCCTTGGCGCGACACAGCCCGTCACCGCCGACGTACGGCTCATCGCCGCGACAAACGCAGACCTTGGCGAGCTGGTGCGCGCGAAGCGGTTTCGAGAGGATCTACTCTATCGCTTAGACGTATTTGCGATTCATGTATCGCCCTTGCGAGACAGACGCGAAGACGTGGTTGCAATCGCCGAGCGGGTGCTTGCCTCACAGACTGGACTGAGCGTTGGTGCGGCCAGCGCATCGCCGCGGGCGCTGAGTCTAACGTGGGAAGCGAAGGCGTCGCTCACGCGCGCCGAGTGGCCTGGCAACGTGAGGCAGCTTGCGGCGGTTGTTCAGCGCGCGTTGGCCCACGCGCTAGCCGAAGGCTCGGACGTTGTGGACGTCTCACACCTGTGGCCCGAGAGCGCTTCTTGCGGGCCGGCGGCGACCCATGCGGGCACGACGGGGGCAGGGCATCCAGCAATCGAAGAGTGGGACATCGCACTCCGCCGCTTTCAACGCGAGCACCTCAGCGCAGCCCTTGCGCTCACAAAATGGAATGTCACAGAGACCGCTCGCACCCTCGGTCTGGCGCGCTCACACTTATACGAGCTCATCCGCAGTCATGGCCTGTCCCGAAATGTGCCCAACAGCTAAACACACCCAGTGATGAGTGAGGAATTTGCGCAGATCTCTCAAGTAGACCGCTTCACGTTGCACGAGGCCATCGGCTCTGGGGCTTCATCGGTAGTGTATCGCGCGATTGACACAAATGGCCGTGAATTTGCTGTGAAGATCGCACACTGCACCAAAGAGTCGGACGAGCAGCAGTTTGCCCGAATCCAGCGCGAATGCTCGGTCTTAGCTCAGGTCGCGCAGACCAACATCGTGAAGCTTGTCGCGCACGGAGTCCTTGCGGACGGTCGACCGTGGTACGCGATGCAGTACGTCCACGGAGCATCACTTAGAGAGTATACGACTCGCAATCTATCTCTCGCGGATTGCTGGAAGCTCATCCGTCCCATCGCGGTGGCCGTGCACGCGATGCACAGCAAAAACGTGATCCATCGTGACATTAAGCCCGACAACATCGTGGTGAACAAAGCTGGCGAGCCATGGCTGATCGATTTTGGCCTCTCGCGTCCGGTCGCGGTGGGCTCGACGGCCATTACCGCTGAGGGCGCAGCGCTAGGGACTCCTGCTTATATGGCCCCCGAGCAGTGGTGGAACCAAGACGTCGGCCCCGCCTGTGATCAGTACGCTCTGGGCTGTGTGTTCTTTGAGCTCGCCAACGGGCAAACGCCGTTTGTTGAGCAGTCCTGGGCGGCATGGACCGAGGCGCACCTGCACAAGCGCGTATCCCGGTTGCAAAACGCGACGGCTGAGCAGCAGCGATGGATCGAGAAAAGTCTAGAAAAATCAGCGACGGATCGCTTTGCGTCGCTCGCGGAGTGGTTGCTCGAGGGCGATCGAATCTTTGCTGTCGTTGTGCCGCTTACGACGCGCTGGGTGCAAGATCGGGTGCTGCCGGCGTTAATCGTTGGCGCGTCGCTTGGTGTATTTGTCGCGATGGGACACGGGGGTGTGCACAGCCCTCTAGAGCTGTGTCGGTTTGCGGGGTTTGGGATCTGGTTGGCGCTAGCTCTGGCTGGTGCCGCAGTGCTCAGCGCGCTTCGGGGACGGCTGCATCTGGGGCTCAGCAAATCCCTTGTCCCTGCGCTTATCGCCGCCGGAAGCCTTGGCGCCATCACTGGCTGGTCCGTCGTTCTGCGCTTTCTCGTGAGGGTCGTGCCTGAGCAGAAGTTTGTCGTCCTTCACGAAGGGCTGCTTGAGGCTGATATCAACCGTGCGTTTGCGTTGATCGTCGGGATGGGTGTCTTGCTTGCTGCCAACATAGTCGGGGTTTCGGCAAAACGGTGGGTGACATTGGGCGCGCTGCTCGCGGCGATCTTGTTGTCCGCGGGAGACGCAACGGACTCTCTCGTGATCGTGGGCGCGTGGGTATTGTGGCTATTTCCGTTCGGAGTGTGGTTGATGAGCGAGCGAGAGACCCATCAAAAACTGCTCGATCGTGTGGCGGCTTTGCTCTTGGCAGGACTGATGTTTGTCGGTGCAATGGCCGTGCACCTCGGAGGAGTCGAAGCCCTGGTTTGGCGCGATCAACGCCTACACGCCGCGCGTGTGTTGATGCTCGCCGCGCTTGAGCGCGATCGGGTGGTCCTTGTGGGCCTGATGCTCACGATGATTATGTTTGCGCTCGGCGCTGCACGCTGGGTCGCCTCGCGCTTGAGTGAGCGCACTGACGGACTACGGAAGCAAGCGCTTATGTGGTTGCGGGGGTCGCGGCTCAGCGTGGGACTGCTCTTGCTATGCTTGGGTCTAAACGTCTATTTGAGCGCGCAGATCCGATCGGCGCGAGCGCAAGTTCGCGAGTCATACACCAGTCAATTTGCGATCTTTCAGCGACTCAATCCTCCCCGGTGTACCAACCCCGAAGCGCTTCACGTTCCGCACCTTGCGGCGAGTGTACAGATTGCCCAGGATGTCATTGCCATTGATCGCACGGTGGTCCTGCGGCTGAGCGCGCTGGAGACCGAGCGCGGACAAGCGAGCTTGAGCAGCGATTTGGCCCATCGATTGGCCGCTGATCGCGGAAGCGAACACCCTGGCACCACGGTGTCGTTGTTGGTGGACCAGCAGACCCCCTGGCGCTTGGTGCACATCGTCATGAGGCTCGCGCTTGAGCTTGGAGCGTCGGAATTTGAGCTCTTGATCGCCAAGGGTGACACTCCCCCATGGAACGTGTGGGCACCGCAGGAGAGCGTCCTGCTACTCCCATCAGATTTTGTTGCAGTCACCGTCCGAAGTTCAGTGAGTCCGAGTGCTCTTCACCAACGGGGTGAAGTGGGTGGCAGTTCACGCACGACACAAGCGGTCATCCGCGATCTTACGCAGCGCTCGGACGCGCGGGAGGGGATTTGGGTGCGCTCGCGGTGAGGCAGCAGATACGCAGATCGCCGCATATTTCGTGGCCGATTTCTGAAATGAGTCCGCTAGTATCGGCGATATGGATCGCTCGACTCGGATCGGAGTTCCGCTGTTTTTTTTGATAGGCATTGGTTTGCTGGTCGCGTCGATGCTCACACTCCGCGCGAGGGACAGGGCCACACACGAGAGAGAAACCCACACTCACTGGCAGGCGGTCGAAGGGACTCTTGAGTCCTGTTCGCAGACCCGAAGCCAAGATGGCGAGCCCTATTATTCAGCAGAGCTTCGCTGGTCCGGACCCGACGGGCGCCGTTATGGGACTCATGTGGGCTCCGTCAACCGGATCGTTTGTGGCGATACGCGTCGCCTTCGGTACAACCCCGCAGACCCGTCTAAGAGCGAAACCGTGGACCCTCCGCCGCTCGACTTGATGCTACCGATGATCTTGGGGCTCATCGGCGGAGCGTTCTTTCTCTTTGAGCTTCGCGTGATGAGCGACGCGGTGTCCAAACACCTGAGAGAATCCAAGCCCAACTGAGCTTCGACACCATACGTTTCGGTCACTAAAATCCCTTGCGTTTGTCTGTTGAGCCGACGGACACTCTCGCGGTGACGCCCACCTCCCAGCATCGTCGAAATTCGTTGAGTGCGTTTGGGTACTCGATGCTCCTGGCGCTGATTTCGCTGTTGGGCTGTCGGGC
>JANNCG010001261.1:0-9250 GCA_031386385.1 Myxococcales bacterium | reverse complement strand
GTCTCGGGATCATAGAGTTTTCTCAGAGAATCTAGCGGTGCGTTGGGCAGCGGCTTGACTCCAACCTTTTGCGCCCATCGCAGCAGCTCAACCATCGCGCGATACGCACTTGCAGAATCGAGTCCGATTGTCCCTGGACCGCCATCACACACTCGCGCGAAGGCTTGAAGCGTTCGAGTTGAAAGAGTTTTTTCATCTGGTGCCACTCCCATTGAGATCGCACGCGCGGTCAGGGTCTCGTCCGCGACAACTCCGGCCCGGAGCATCGCAAACAGCACTCGTTTTTCAGCGGCTTCGACCCGCATCGCCGGAATTCCACGGGCCAAAATCCAACGGTCTCGAGCCTTGGGGGTCGCGAGTTTGCTCACGAGCCTGAGCGCGTTTTTGGTCCCCTCAGCGCTCGCAATGGCGCCCTCATCAAACAGCGCCCGCTCAGTCTGCTCATCGTGCTCGCCCCACTGAATCCCATCTTTCGCGAGTCGATCCATCTCAACTCTGCGCCCCAACTGATCACCTGCTCCACGGGCGGCAAGGACCTCTCCCACCGTCGCTGCGTGTGCTTCGCCTTGAATACTCACGCTGTGACCACCCAGCGCTCTTCCATCGCGAGAGACAATCTCTACTCGAACATGAAAATCTCGTTTAAGCGCATCAATCACCGCACGATCTTCGGCCGTCGTGAGATCTAACACCACTCTCCCAAAGCCTGTCACGCCGTCGTTGGACGTCACGCTCAAGAGCGCTAAAGGCAAACTTGAGTCGGGATCTACCTGCAGCAGCGGAACCGCCTCCCGCTGCGAAAGCGCCTGCACGACATCTCCGGTTCCACGGACCCAAAGCCTTACCTCGCCATCCACAACGGCAATCCGAGCGTCGTGGTGTTTAGCCAACCACGCAACCTCATCGCGCTCTTTTTCTTCAGGTTTTTCAGGCGCAATCTCGCTCTCGATGGGGTCAAGCTCATCCACTTCGTCTTCGGCCTCAAGCGGCTCAACATCATCACCGTCCCCGGAGTCTTGGACGGCCTCAGGACTGGGCAGCGTCTCGGGCTCTTCAACAGGATCAAGTTCGGACGGCTCTTCAGAGAGCGATGGACCAAGATCGTCAAGCGGTTCGGGTGCCATCTCGACAGACGAGGTCAAAGGCTCAATCGACTCGCCGACGTCTTCAGCAGAATGTTTGTGTTTTTGCAGATCAAACGGGACACTCACATCCTCTGCTGGGCTCTCGATCGGCAAAGTGAGCGGCTCAAGAGTCGGCACCTTTGCCGCCGGCGCCGGGTGACTCTGTCTTGCAGCCCTCTCGCTCAACACCGCTGTTGGCTGAGACAGAGGGATCGCCGCCATGGGGGGCACCGATCGACGCTCTGCCTCAAGAACCTGAGCCGCATCTGCGATCTCTTCTTCACGCAACTCGACAGCATTTTCTCGAGCTGTGAGCTCATCCGCTTGCTTTGCCGCCTGTGCTTGCCGCACCGTCAGTTGATGTCGCAGCGTCTCAAGCTCTTCTTGTTTCGACTGCAGATCGTCTTCTCGTCGGGTGACATCTTCCGCACGGTCTCGCAAGCGCTCTTCACGGCTCGCAAGGACACTCTCTCGATGCTCAAGCTGTGCCTCGCGCGCGGCGATCGCCTTTTCACGCGCGGCGGCAGCTGACGTCGCAGCCGCAGAAGCCCCCCGCACCTCGGTGTTCGCGAGGTAGTTTCGCAACGCCTCAGGACCCACGACGGTGGTCAACTCGCGGACGTACCCGTTGAGTGATCCTACGCGATCATCGGCGAGTTTTCTGAGCATTTCTGCGCGAATGATCAGCTCTTCGTGCGCCCTAGCGGGTGGAATCACCAACGCGAACTTACGCTCGGTGGGGTCATGATAGGTGAACACCACCGCGAGCCCGTGTGTCTCCTGCGCGTTGAGCGTCCCATCGCGAGCGCTCGCCGCGAGCACGGGATCTGAGGCGGCGTTAACGGCCACAACGATCTCAGTTTTTTTCAGGGGACCGTCCGTCGTCGGCAGATACACCACATCTTTCTTTGTGGCGGCGTACGTACCGGAATAAACAGGCTCTTCACGATTGCGGGGCGTCATGCGTTGAGTCAGCAACGATACACAACTTCTCCTGAATCAAGCGATTTTTTCCCAAACTTAGCGCCTCTCAACGTAAACCCTCCCCGTGAACGTCAAGAGCCTAGAAAACACACCAGAACCGGTCAAAGAACTCGCGCGTGCGTGTGAGAATTTCGTGCAAAAAGCGCTCAACGTCCAGCTGGACTACACGCAAGACACTTTGTCGATATTGGACCACTACCTCCAGCTCGCTCACAACGGCGCAGTCGAGCTTCACCGGCTCGTGGGCGCGGCGGCAGGTGCATACTTTGGAGAGGTCCTTCGATCGCACTTCTCCGCGCGATGGGCGGAGGTGAAGTCTACGGACAACTGCGATCACTGGCGCATTGAGTTTTCGCAAGTGTTTCTTTGGCTCAACCCCGTCGTCTTGGCCCGTGAGTCCCTTCAACAAGAGGACGTGGTTGATGGAGGAGCAGGATTTCAGGTGCTTCAGTCAGAGCGAGAGGTTCTCACTTCAGCACTGAAATCACTCGGCGATGTTGACTCTGACGAGTTCTACAAGCTCACCACGCGCTACGACGTGCTCAGCTCCGTCGTCGATCGCCTGACCATCTTACGACAGCGTGCGCTCAACGTGACTGATGAGCTTCCGGTGATTGATTCAGCCACGTATCGCGCAACCGTAGATAGCACCGTTCACTAGACCCGCTTGGCACAACAAGAACGTGCGAATGGACTATCGAGTGCTGACGGCGGTCCAACTGCCGGGAGCGTTCACCAGCGCCTCGTCTGTTCGAATAGTCCCATCAAGGCTTCGTGCCCGGACTCGATGCGGTCCATTTTGCATGCCCTGAAACGTGGACGTCCTACCCGCAGCGAGCCACCCAACGGCCACAGAATCCACAAACACCAAGAGCTCAGACGCGGTGGTATTTCGCAGCAACAACTGAGACTCGCTGTGACCGGCATCAGCGCGTCGGACAGTATCGGAGCCAGGAGCACGGGGCGGCTCAAGACCGTGCAGCTCGTTGGGCGCAAAAAATGAGCCCTCTGGCGCGCGACGTGGGAGTTGAAGCTCGGTCGCCTGCGCGCTTGGTGGGACCACGGCCATCGCGTCACGGGGAAGCTGGACTAAATCTGCGGTACGCCTAGAAACAACGAGAACAGGAAGTCCTCGCGCGCGCAATGTCACTCGGATGGGAGCCTTCACCGAGGAGCACCCCGCACGAGCCTCGGCCGAATCGCCGCCGAGCAATAGGCCGACAAAAAACCGACACGTGAGCGGTCGGTCTGGCCCACTCGGGTCGGGGACGATGCTGACACTCAAAACGCCACGCGTTGCGACGAGGGCTTCCGCTGATTGGCGAAAAGATACAGCGCTTCCTGAACTCATTTGAGTTGCAAAAAACCAGCTTCTCAGTGCGTTGCTGGGCAACAAACGATGGGACTGCTGGTCCGCGGAGATCAAGGCCCAACCACTCATGCTCGTACGACCGGCGATTCTAAATCCGGGGGCGATAGGAAGTCCTGTTCCGTAGTACAGCGCGACAAGTCGATCACCCTGATCATCTAAGCGCAAAGAGCGCTCAATCAACGGGCGATCTTCGCGCTCATCGCCAAGCGTAAGGTTGAAGTGACTCCGAAGAGTCTGCACGGGCTGGGCGTCGACAAAGCCCAAATCCGGAGGAATTTGCCAGCCCGTAAGCTGCAGAGCGGCTTCGGCCTGTGGGCCAATCGCAGCGTCCGCGCGTCGTAGCAGCTCTTCTTCAGTGATGCCCGGTGGAACAACCGGAACATCATATTCTGGAAAAGCCTGAAGCACGATCGGATCTCGTTGCGCCTCATCGACCGACTCCGCTGTGGGGCGATTGGAAAGCGGCGATGTCTGCGATGAAGTCACAGAAGCTGCTGGAGATTTGCAGTTCACACCAGACGTTAGAGCGAGTAACGCGCAACAGATGAGACGAAAATTCACTTGTCTGATGACTGCTCTTGCAACGTCGCTCCGATGTTTTTCATCAACTCGCGCACGACTGGATCACGTTGTAATAGATCGCGTACCTGCGTCTCAACTGCGGCTCGAAAGGCAGGTGGAACGTTGTTTTTCTTCATCGCAGAGTCCGTCAGGTTCTGCACCGCTTGGTCCCCATTGATTCGACCGGACCGAAGCTCAGCGATGGTTGTTTGTGTTGGATCAATGGACGAAGCCTGTGTGGCGGACGTCCCACCCGCGGCGGTCGGTCCTCGAACCTCCCCCACATGATCACGAAATGACGGTCCGTCGGCAGGCCCCGTGGCCCCAGTGCTTGGGGCTCCTGGAGTTTCGATCCCTGAAATCCCTGTCGTTGATGGTGGTTTTTTAATTGAGGTCATGGCGAGAGCCTTCGCGATTGAAGCAAAAACAAAACGATGTCGACAAGGTCCTTATAGCGTTGTTAGCGAATGTTGTTAATCGCGTTTTTTGCCATCTCGTGCCGTGCATGCATGACGTTGGACAGAGCAGTGTAGCGCCGATTCTCTTCAGCCATGGATTCTTGCAACCGGAGCATTCGCATCGACATCTCTTGACCGCGCGTGACCAGGTCTCCGTCTGGCGCTGGGCTCGCACCTGCTGGGCTTGCAGATGACGGGCCCTCAACGGACGGCCCAGTAGTGGGCGACCCGCTCACACCGTTTGAGATTGCCGCTCCTTGGACACCCGACGGACTGGCCGTCAACGAGGACACATCTGTCAGGGCGCCCGCACCAGAATCCGAAGCACCTTGCCCCTCAATATTGGGCATCGCAGCACCTCGAAGGGCGGCTGTCGCGAGGTCCACTCCAGGAACATGCTGCGCTAACGAGAGAGCCGCACGGACAATAGCCTGACCTCCCTGCGCAACGACGGCGGCAAACTGCCTGCCCGCAGGCGGAGGAGTTTGGCGGAGGGCTGTATGTTGGACTGTGAGATTCAACCGACTTCGATCAATCGTGCTCATGGGACTTCTTGGCTCCTGCGACGCGCGAATGACGGCGCCGCGTTAAAAAGGGAGGTTGCTTTGGCGTGCGGTTGATCAAGCACAGAGGACCCAAGGTTGCGGAGCTGATGCTTTTTTATAGATTCATCGCAAATTTGCTCATGAAAACTATGGTACATCCTCCACAACCCCTGTGAACGACACTGACTCAAACACACCTGAGGTTGCCGCGGTTCGCGCCGCAGTCGAACAATTGTTACGGGCGTTAAACGTCCCGCTTGAAAGCGACTCAGAGTTGACCGAGACCCCTGAGCGTGTCGCGCGAATGCTGTGTGACGAACTTCTTGATGGCTACCGCAAAGATCCTGCAATCATCCTCGCAGAGTCCGGGCCAACCGACAGCAACGGTATCGTCGTTTTGACCGACCTGCGGTTTACCCTGATGTGTCCGCACCATTTCTTGCCCGCTCAGGCGCGGGCTCATGTGGGGTATATTCCAAGTACAAAAATCACTGGGTTGGGTACAATCTTGAAGTTAATCGAGTGTTTTGCGCACCGACTGGTCCTGCAAGAGACGCTGGCCCAGCAAGTCGTTGACGCGCTCTGTACGCATCTCGAAGCACGGGGAGCAGCTATCGTCATCCAAGCCCAGCACGCCTGTTTGAGCGCTCGGGGAGAGAACCAGCGCGACGCCTCGCTCATCACCACGTGCTTTGCAGGCTCAATGAAGGCGGCCCATGGCGAGGCGAGAGCGCTGTTTTATCGCTCAATTCACGGCGTCTCACAGTTGAATCCGCAATGAGCGAGCAAGTAGTCATCACCGGCGGCTCGCGTGGAATCGGACTCGCACTCGCCCATCGAATGCTCAAGCGTGGACACCGCGTGATGCTGTGTGCCCGAAGCAAAGAAGAGGTTGACCACGCGTTGCGTGAGCTGCACGGGCTGTACGAGCCGTCATCCGTTCATGGCGACGTGTGCGATGTGGCGAAGCCTGCCTCGGTTCGCGCTTTTGCTGAGCGCACCCAGCAATACTTTGCGGGGCCAGCGACGGTCGTTGTGAACAACGCGGGGATCGTTCTTCGAGCGGCAGTACATGAGATGACGACGGCACAGTGGGGGGATGTGATTGGCGTCAATCTCACGGGAGCCTTTCTCATTTCACAAGCTTTTTTACAGCCTATGCGCGATGCCAAGCGGGGTCGAGTGATCTTTGTTTCAAGCATCTCAGGGACGCTCGGAAGCCCCCGTGCGAGCGCCTACTGCGCCTCAAAATGGGGGTTGATCGGGCTTATGAAGTCGCTCGCAGAAGAGGGGCGCGATTGCAACATCCAGAGTATGGCGTTGCTCCCAGGATCGGTCGATACCCAGATGCTCGTTGGATCGGGATTTAGCCCCGCAATGAGCCCCGATGATGTCGCAAAAGCCCTTGAATTTCTCTGCCTTGATGCGCCCAATGCGATGACCGGCAGCGCCGTTGAAGTGTTTGGCTAACCAGCGTCCATCGCTGACGCGTCCGTCGCACTGTCGCTGTCCATAACCGAACCATCGCTGCCGTCCACCGGGATCACATCAAGGTCGTTTTGCGCATCTGCGTCGAGAGCGCTGGCGTCCGCGTCATTCGCAACATCTGGTCGAGCCGAAGGGACATCCAGCACGACATCGACGGGGACGACCGGGACATCGACGACGTCGTCGTTGTATAGCGGACAGACACCGCCGGCAAAACAAGTCTCTTCGAGGCGATTGAGATACTCGTTTGCGGACGTCAGGACCAAGACAAACCGCCGACCCGTCGAGCACACGCACACCTTCGGAAACACCGTGGGTTGACACCGAGCGATCACTCCAGCGGGAGAGCTAATGGTCAGAAAATCATCTGGGTTTTCTGGGCTGGTAGAGGTCGTTCGGACCGCGCAGACTCTGTTATTAGGCAAGGGCTGGATGACCGGTGGAGGGGTGCATCCCGAAATAATTGCGGGCAGTAAGAGGGAGGCAAAAAGCGGGAGCATTGTGCGAGTTAAGCGTTTCACAGGGGTTGGGACGATATCGCAGTTGGCTGTGCAATTGCACGCCGCATTCACAAAGCAAATTCTGCTATGGTCCGCGACGCTATGGCTGACCCCACCACGCATCAACCGCCCGTCCGTTTTGAAACACATCCAAGCCAGTATCGTCACTGGAAACTCTCTGTCGAAGGATCCATCGCGCGACTCGCGATGGACGTGCAAGAAGAAGAAGGGCTGCGGCCTGGATATCCACTAAAGCTGAACAGCTACGACCTCGGCGTTGACAATGAGCTCGCGGACGCGCTGCAGCGGGTTCGATTCGAGCACCCGAGCGTAAAGACCGTGGTTGTGTCCTCTGCGAAGGACCGCGTTTTTTGCTCTGGCGCAAATATTTATATGCTGGGAATGTCCTCGCATCCTTTCAAAGTTAATTTTTGCAAATTCACCAACGAGACACGCTTGGGATTTGAAGAGATTAGCTCGGAGACGGGTGTGCGATTTTTGTGTGCAGTGAATGGTCCATGCGCGGGCGGAGGATATGAGCTCGCGCTGGCTTGTGACGAGATCTATTTGTGTGACGATGGATCGAGCGCGGTGTCGCTTCCGGAGGTTCCGCTGTTGGCGGTGTTGCCTGGGACCGGTGGACTGACGCGGGTGGTGGACAAGCGAAAAGTTCGACGCGATTTAGCCGATGTCTTTTGCACCCTCGCAGAAGGCGTCCGCGGCCAACGCGCGCAACAGTGGAACCTGGTGGACAAGTCCGTACCTCGCTCGAAGTTTCACGACGCTGTCGAAACGCGAGCCAAAGAGCTCGCAAACACATCGAAGCGAAACACTTCTTGGGATGGCCTCGCGCTGAGCCCACTCAACGCGGTGTACCGAGACGACGGCGCGGAGTACGAATATGTTGCGCTCAAGATCGACCAGCATGCACGCGTTGCACACGTCACTGTGCGTGCGCCCAAGATCGAGACGCCGTCGGACGCTGCTGCGATCCGCGCGCTAGGCAACGAGCTGTGGGCACTGAAGGCATTTCGAGAGCTCGACGATGCGCTGCTCAATCTGCGTTTTAACTTTGAGACTGTCGGCCTGCTCATCGTGCAGACCGAAGGGGACGCAGAAAAGATCCTCGCTTCCGATCGCGCCCTGGACGCAAATCGCTCGGATGGTTTTGTGGAACAAGTGTTGCTCTTACAGCGACGAGTGTTGAAGCGATTGGATCTATGCGCGCGCAGTATTTTCGCCCTCGTCCGCGAGGGCTCGTGTTTTGTCGGCACATTGATGGAACTGAGCCTCGCCGCAGACCGTACGTACATGCGTGATGATCCTGACGCTGACTCGCCTGCAACCATTCGACTCTCCGCGATGAACGGTGGAAGCTTTCCGATGGGCAATGGGCTGTCGCGATTGCAAACTCGTTTTTTGGGCAACCCTGCGCACGCCAAAGAGCTCGCTCAGATGAGCCATACTTTTGACGCACGGGCTGCTGCGAAAGCCGGTCTTGTGACCATGTCGCCGGATGCGATTGACTGGGATGACGAGGTCCGTCTGGCGATTGAAGAGCGTGTATCGCTCAGCGCGGATGCGCTTACGGGCATGGAGGCTTCGCTCCGCTTTGCAGGGCCTGAGACGATGGAGACAAAGATTTTTGGCCGGCTGAGTGCTTGGCAAAACTGGATCTTTACCAGAGCAAACGCCACGGGTCCTCGTGGAGCACTCACAATGTATGGCCGCCCCGAACGACCTGAATTTGACTGGAGACGCACCTAAACCATGACAAGTATCGCGAACAACGAAAAGATTCCGAACAACGTTGATCTGGCAAGTGACAAGCGTTTGCAACGCGCACTTGAGGAGTGGCAGCCGAAGTTTATCGACTGGTGGAAAGAGATGGGTCCCGAAGGCTTTCAAGAGGACCAGATCTTTCTACGCACCGCGATCAGCGTGGAGTCTGATGGCTGGGCCAATTTTGACTACGTCAAGATGCCTGATTATCGCTGGGGTATCTTTCTCACAGAGCCCGTCAAAGATCGCACCATCGGATTTGGTGACAACCTGGGCAAGCCAGTTTGGCAGCAAATTCCCGGTGAATTTCGCAACTCACTGCGGCGGTTGATTGTCACACAGGGCGACACAGAGCCCGCGAGCGTTGAGCAGCAGCGGTTGCTCGGTCACAACTGCCCGAGCATGTACGACCTGCGCAATCTGTTTCAGGTCAACG
>JANNCG010001237.1:0-15199 GCA_031386385.1 Myxococcales bacterium | reverse complement strand
AAAGCGCTTGAGATGACCTTGTTGTCCGATCGCGTAGACGCCAAAACGGCTCTCGATCTTGGCTTGGTGAGCAAAGTCGTCGGGGTCGAGCAGCTCGACGCAGAGCTTAACGCCCTTGTGGCCAGAGTGGCAGGCGGCCCGCCGTTGGCATTTCAACGCATTAAACGATTGATGCGTGAGTCGATGAGCAAGCCCTGGGCGGAGGGGCAGCGCGATGAGGGCAAGGCGCAGCTCGAGTGCCTTCGCTCACAAGACTGCATGGAAGGGATTATGGCCTTCATGGCCAAACGCCCCGCAGAGTTTCAGGGAAAATAACCCCCCCATCGTTCTGATA
Organism: Myxococcales bacterium; assembly: GCA_031386385.1. Lineage (GTDB taxonomy): Bacteria > Myxococcota_A > Polyangia > Polyangiales > JANNCG01. The sequence continues at coordinate 14,865 of JANNCG010001237.1, read as the reverse complement.
CGATCTTCGAAAGCTCCGGGCGGCCAAGGCAGGATCCCCCCTGCGGCACCAAGCTTTATAGCTTAGCTGTTATCGGTGTCACGCTTGTCACGCCGCGGACGTCGATCGCCGTTGCTGTCATCGCTGTAGCTGGGTCCTGAGCCACGGGTGTCACGAGAAGGCTCGCGGATTGGCTCGCGGATTGGCTCGCGGCGGGGTCGATCGTCCCGAGCGGGTCGGTCATCACGGGCATCTCGTGCTCCTCGGTCGTCGCGTGGTGCGGGGCGCGGGCGATCACCACGATCGTCGCGCGCAACGGGACGCTCGTCGCGAGAGCGCGCTGGAGCTGGCGTCGGAGCAGGTCGCTCAGCGCTCGCAGTTGGTGCGGGACGCTCAGGGGCATCTCCACGATCATCTCGAGCATCACGCTCACGCATCACTTGTTCGATTCGATCACGCATCGCGCGTCGTGCATTTGGACGGCGATCGTCGCTCTCGGAGCCGAGACGTTCAGCACGGAGACGTGCTTCTTCTGCGTCTTCGGCAGACTCGCGCTTTGCAATCGGGGGCGCTACAGGGCGTTCGTCCCGTGCAGGACGCACATCACGAGCCCCTCTTTCGGGACGATCAGACCGAACGGGTCGCTCTTCACGTGGTGCACGCTCTTCACGAACGGGTCGCTCTTCACGAACGGGTCGTTCTTCACGAATGGGTCGCTCTTCGCGCAAAGCGCGCTCTTCACGCGGAGCCACGACCGGACGATCACTCCACGCTGGACGGGCCTCGCGAACGGGTCGCTCTTCACGTGGTGCACGCTCTTCACGCGGTGCACGCTCTTCACGCGGTGCTCGCTCTTCGCGCGGTGCTCGCTCTTCGCGCGGTGCTCGCTCTTCGCGTGGTGCACGCTCTGCGCGAGGGGCTCGTTCGTCACGCGGGGCGCGCTCTTCGCGGGCCGGGCGACGGTCGCTGCGGGTCTCGACGACGGCTGCATGAACGGGTTGCTCGATCGCTACGGATGCGACTGGGACTGCCGGCAGCGCGATAATTTCTTCGATCACCTCAGTAACGACGGACGTCTCGACAATCTCTCGCTCAAATCGTGGTGCTCGCTCGGGCCGGTCACGACGGTCACCACGATCAGCTCCTCGCGGACCCCGATCACCGCGATCACCGCGATCACCGCGATCATTGCGATCATTGCGATCAAACCGACGCTCGCCACGATCGCCTCCCTCACTGAATGCAGGACGCTCCATTCGCGGACGCGCTTCTTCGACCTCTGAGCCGTCGGGGAGCGGAAGCACTGCTTTGCGAGACAAGCGAATTTTTCCGGTGGACTCGTCGAGCGCCAAGACTTTCACATCAAACTGATCGCCTTCGCTGCAAATATCGCGGGGATCGTTGACACGCTTGTGATCCATCTCGCTCACATGCAGCAAGCCTTCGGTCCCTGGGAAGATCTCGATGAAGGCACCAAACTCCATCATGCGTTTGACGGTACCGCGGTACACAACGCCGACCTCGGCCTCTGCTGTGAGGCCACGAATGATGTCCACCGCTCGCGCGACAGCCACTGAATCGGCTGAGGACAGATGCACGCTGCCGTCGTCGGCAACTTCGATCTGGACGCCGGTGGTCTCAACGATGCCCTTGATGGTCTTACCGCCGCTACCGATGATCAAACGCACTTGGTCTGGCTTGACCTTGACCGTGGTCAAGCGTGGGGCCCAGATGCTCAAATCGCTCCGAGTTGCGGAGAGAGTCTCAAGCATTTTGCCGAGAATATGCAGGCGGGCTTCGCGTGCTTGGTCAAGAGCTTGCTCAAGGATCTGTCGCGAGAGGCCATCGATCTTGATGTCCATTTGGATGGCGGTGATGCCTTTGGCGGTTCCACAGACTTTGAAGTCCATGTCGCCGACGTGATCTTCATCGCCCAAAATATCTGTGAGGACAGCAAACCGATCGCCCTCTTTGATCAAGCCCATCGCGATACCTGCGACCGGCGCTTTGATCGGAACGCCTGCGTCCATAAGCGCCAACGTGCCTCCACACACGCTCGCCATAGAGCTCGATCCGTTCGACTCAAGAATCTCGCTCACAATACGAACCACGTACGGAAACTCATGCTTCGCAGGCATCACGCGCTCCAGTGCACGCTCTGCGAGATTTCCGTGGCCAATTTCGCGACGACCCGGCCCACGCATGGGCTTGGTCTCGCCGACAGAGAATGGAGGAAAGTTGTAGTGCAAATAAAAGCGCTTCCAACGCTCACCATTGAGGCCGTCGAGTTTTTGCTCATCCAGCTTGGTGCCCAAGGTCGCGACAACCAATCCCTGTGTCTCACCACGAGTAAACAGCGCCGAGCCGTGCGTCCGCGGAAGGACTCCAACTTCGCACGTGATGGGTCGCACTGTGCGGGTGTCGCGTCCGTCAATACGAACACCGCGATCGGTCACCATCGTACGGATCGCGAAAGCTTGGACCTCGTGAAATGCCTCTTTTACCAGGGCAATCTCTTCAACTGTGCTCCCGGTGAAGGTCTCAACGACCTTCTTCTGAATCGCTTTGATCTTGCCATATCGCTCAGCCTTGATGCGCAACACGCACGCCTCACGGAGGTCGCTGAGCGCCATCTTTTTGACGCGCTCAACGAGCTCTCGCGATGGGAGGTTGGGCACAAAGGGTCGCTTGGTCTTGCCAACGGCTTTGCGCAGCTGCTCTTGCAGCGCGATGACCGCCTGTGCGCTCTTGTTCGCAAACAGGATCGCGTCCAAAAATTCGTCTTCGGGAATCTCGTCTCCGCCACCCTCAACCATCACGATCGCGTCTTTGCTCGTCGCGACGATGATCTCAAGTTCGCTCTCGGCGACTTGAGCGAAGGTTGGGTTGGCGATGAGCTTTCCGTTAACGCGTGCGACTCGAATGCCAGCGATGGGCCCGCTCCAAGGAATATCCGACAGCGTGAGAGCCGCCGAAGCGCCAATCATCGCGAGGACATCGGGGTTGTTGACCTTGTCTGCGCTAACAACGGTCGCAACGACCTGCACATCGTTGCGAAATCCCTCTGGAAACAGCGGCCTACATGGACGATCAATCAACCGCGAGGTGAGCACTTCGCTGTCTTTGAGTTTGCCTTCGCGCTTAAAAAACCCGCCAGGAATCTTGCCCGCTGCATAGGTCTTCTCGACGTACTCAACACTGAGTGGAAAAAAATCAACGCCGGCGCGCGGTCCATCGGACGCACACACGGTGACAAGCACCACGGTCTCTCCACAGGTGACGAGCACCGAGCCATGAGCTTGCTTAGCCAAACGACCGGTTTCGATCGTGACGGTGGTGTCACCCACGCGCACAGATTCACGTAAAAACGACATGCGTTTTCTCTCTTTTGAAAATTAGAAATGAAAAGTACTAAACGGCGAATTGAGCGTTAACGCTTCGAACCGAGTACGTGACTTTCTATACAGACCTGCAGCTGCGATCGGGGTCGCTACCGCGGTTTCTATGCAGGCAAAACACACATGGCTCGCGCCAAATGCACTTCAATCCTGCATACAAAACGGGGAAGTAATCGATCCATCGGCAAATCTCTGAAAGTAGCGCTTTAGATTCGCAACTTTGCTCGCGCGAATCTAAGCACACCCACAGGACTTTAGCCAACGGCAATTAGCGAGGACAAGCAAAAGCCCGTCCTCTCTGCCACGAGCGACTACTTGCGGAGGCCGAGCGATTCAAGAATCTTGCGGTACCGAGCCACGTCGGTGCGCTTCAAGTAGTCGAGCATGCTGCGGCGCTGCCCAACCATCTTCAGCAACCCACGACGACCATGGTGGTCCTTCATGTGTGCTTGAAAGTGTCCCTGCAAACCATTGATCCGCTCCGTCAACAACGCGATCTGAACCTCGGGCGAGCCGGTGTCCTTCTCGTGGGTGCGGTGCTTCTCAATCAAACTGGTCTTTACTGTAATGTACAACGCCATCGTGCGATCTCTCTTAACGTGAACGAATTCAAACCCAAATTGAATTTGAGTACCAAAAGGGCGCGCGAATATACCGGCATTCTTACCAGTGTCAATCAGCCATCGCGCGAAATGAGCAGGGGCATCCCTAGCACCCCTAAATGAGAAAAGCGCCGAAGTCGTGCTCTTTGAGAGAGAAAACCTTCAGCGCCTCGGCTTCCCCTTGAGTGGGCGTAGACGTCACTAACGTCAGTCGACATCCTTAGCTCCAGCGACCATCCGCACAGAAGATAGGGCGACGGCACTGAAACGAGCGGGTGCACGCGCCGCCACCGCCGTGACCACAGACTCACAAGACAAGAGCCGCGCCTCTGCAAAGGCTTGCTGCGACCCGGTCGGCAAGCTATGCAACCCAGAAATTCGCGTCTCGGTTGCTGACTCCAAGGTTGCGACTTGCCCCAAGCCCGTCTAGCATCCGCGCCCTTTACTCGGTCCGCTTGACCGAAGAATGCTCCGCGCGAAAGCGGTTTGACCCTCCGATCATGTTAGAGAAATTACAGAAGAATTCGCAGCAGTTCATGCTTGTTATCCTCGCAGCGTCCCTCGCGATGCTGTTTGGAACCCAGTTTGGACCGCGCAATCAAGGTTGCAGTGCCGACGATTTTCGGGGCGTTCCGTATATCGCCCGGGTGCACGGCAGGACGATTTCGCAAACAGATTTTCAGTCTGTTGCACGTTTCGTTCGTTTAAATGACGCTCGTGGGAGCACGAACCTCCGTCGGGGCATTGTGGACGGTCTCATTGAACGCGAGCTGCTCGCTCACGAGGCCGAGCGGATCGGCCTTCGCGTCACAGAAGACGCGCTCAACCAAGAGATTCGCCGCGGATTTTACTACGTAAGCATTGGATCCAAGCAGCTGCCATCGCTCATGCAAATGGGCAGTGTTGAGACGGCTCGTCGATGGACCGCGACTTACAGCAACGATGAGACGCGCAACCCAAGCGATCCGCCGCCGCCGTTTAAGTACGAAGACTTCGAGCGCTGGGTGGGCAATCTGTTCTCACGCACGGTCACAGACTACAAAACCGATTTTCTCGCGCGCGAGATTCTCGCCGAGCAAATGCGGCAAGTGGTGCTCTCAACCGTGCGGGCTTCAGAAGACGAAGCATGGCGGGACTATGAGCGAAATCACACGCAAGTAGCTGTGCGGTATTTGCAATTTTCGCCCGAGTTTTATCGTCTCACCGTCCGCGATGATGACCCCGCTCAGGTTGAAGCCTTCGCTCGCGACCACGCCGAAGAGATCAACACTCAGTGGGACGCCCGCCGAGAGTCGCTTCGAGGGCTGCCAGCGCAGGTGAAGGTCCGCCAAATTCTTTTGCGCTATCCAGACGACGCGCTTGATCCCGCAAAGATCGCCACCCGACAGCGCGCAGAAGCGCTTCGAACGCGGATTCTCGCTGGCGAAGATTGGATTCGAATTTCACGGCTGTATTCGCAAGACGACCAGCGATGGCGTGAAGGTGGCGAGACGAGCTGGACGGCCGTGGATCGTGTTGATCTTCCGGACGACGTCAAGCGCGTGCTTGGGACCCTGGCAATCGGGGCTACCTCTGAGGTGCTTGAGAGCCCTCTCGGCGTGCACATTGTGCAGGTGGTGGGTCGTCGCCAAGGTGACGTGAGCGAAGCGGACGCAAAGCGCGAGATCGCGCGCGAGTTGTTTCGAATTACGCGCGGAAAAGACCTCACGAATGAAGCGACACGCACCGCACAAGCGGCCATCATTCTCCCCGGCGCGTCGCTCGATACCATCGCAGCGGCTGCGGGGACTGCTGCTCTAGAAGCGTTTTATCGCGGCGCTGTTCCTGCGACAGAGACCCTTCCGGGCAACAACCCTTTGACCGCAGTCATTCACACAGACATCGGGACACCCGAGGTTCGCGAGACGCCACAGTTTACACAGGGTGGCAGCTTTCCGGGTGTCAATGAAGGCGGCGAGGGTCTCGTTGCTGCGGCGTTTGCTTTGACCCCTGATCATCCACGGCCCGCAGCGCCGCTGATGGTGGGCGATGACCGATACCTTTTGCAATTGAAAGACAATGGTCGCCAGTTGGCGTCACGCGATGAGTTCAACCGAGACCGCCTGCGATTGATGGACGAATACGTGGCTGGCCGTCGCCGTGATGCTTTGGTGCAGTACATCGCGCAGCTTCGTGCCCGCGCTGAGCGAGAGCAACAGCTACGCCTCGGAAACTCGCCGTTGATGCAAGACCCACGACGTGAGACCGAAACGCCCGCTGGCTCGTCTGGTAGCTCTACGTCGCCGACCCGACCCGCTCCATCTGGGCGTGACGGCGGCTAAGCAAGGCCGCACTTCATGAAGCTCTCGTACACCGCAAGTCTGTTTTTACTTCTCACAGCGTGTACGAGGCCACCGATTTCGAGGGGACCCGTTGAGACAACACCTAGAGCTCCAGCGGTGACGCAAGACGCTCCGCCGGTGCAACCTGTCACCGCGGGCGAGAGCGAAATCCCTGCATTTTTGCGCTCACAACGCCCTTCGTTTGTGCCCTCGCGCCAGGCAACAATCGGTGGCGAGCCACTGACCGTTACACAATTTAACGACCGTCCTTGGCTCTGGGGACAGACATCATCGACAGGTGAGTTTCCAAACATTGAGGATCCAAGCGTCATCGCAGAGGTTGATCGGGGCAGACCTGAAGACCGCGTGCGCGCGATCGCTGAGCGCTATTTGAGCTGGTTTCGCGTTGATGATGAGCTGCACTGGGCACCCATGCTGTGCCGATTGCCGCAACCGAGCATGCCGACGTTGGGCAGTGGACAGGCCCCTCATGGGCGAAAAGTGTACTTTTTGTACGCTCGAGCCCGGCGGCACTTTCTCGAGAATGAAGCGCAACCGCTGCAAGTCGTGGTGAAAGAAGCGTGGGTTCCTCACGAGGTAGAGCGCGAGCAGGCCGTGCGCGTGAGCATGGGAACCGTCAGCACCCCAGGCGAAGGAACAACGCTCGAACCGGGAACCTTCGCGGGGTTGTATGTGATGTTTCGAGCGACGCCAGACAGCCCGCCGGCGCAGAGCGATCATGGATGGCTCTATGGGACCATTACCCCTAACGGGACCGTGACCGCAGGCCGAATCACCAGTTGTATGAACTGCCACATCAACGCACCACACGATCGATTGTTCGGACTTCCGGCGAACCGCCCTAACCGGATGTAGCCGCAGAAGGCTAATCGATCACCCGGGAAAATTGGCGCGACCGAATCATCGAAAGAGAGACGCAACGTCTCGAACCTCGTTCGGTCGCTCATTCGCTTTTTTCACGAGCAAATCCGACAGCGCGCGAACGGTCCAATCAAAGTGAGTCTCTCCGAGTGACGTGCGATCAAAGTCCGGGGCAGAGTTCATAAAATCAATCGCGTAAGGGACATTGTCCGCGATCGCAAACTCAACAGTGTTCATGTCGTATGCGAGCGCTTTGCAGAGCGTTTTTGCATCTCGAATCACGCGTTCACGCATCTCGTCGCTCAGCGGCGGCATGCTCTGTTTTGCCCCGGTGTAACGCTCAAAGTGACCCAGGCGGGGATCCCAAGGAGCGGGAAGGACGTTGTCTTGACCGATCACAATACAGCGAACGTACTGAGTCCACTTGATCCCCTCTTGGGCAATCATAGCCTTCTCGCCGGTCCGCTCATAGGCGGTAAAAAACTCGTCGCGTGATGCGATTTTATACACATCCCGCCAGCCACCACCCCAATGCGGCTTGAGATACAGCGGAAACCCAAGCTCCACAAACACGCGATCCCACTCAAGCGGATACGCCAAGTTGCGCAGGGACTGAGACGTGATGTCAGGCCCATAGCTCTTCGATGGAATCAGCCTTGTTTTCGGCACCGCAACGCCCAACTTTTCGGCCAGCGTGGTGTTGAAAAATTTGTCATCCGCGATGCGCCAAAACGGGTTGTTGACGACGTGAGTGCCGTTGAGCGCAGCGTGCTTGAGGTAGGCTTGATAGATCTGCACTTCGTGCGAAATACGATCGAGCAACACTGCGTAGGGGCAGCCGTCCTCGCTGCGGGTGATATTGAGCTTGGCGTACTCAGCGACCACACCAAGGTTGCGACCGTTGATCTCTGAGATCAATGCATCAGGAAACGACCGCTCACGGCCCACTAAGATACCAACTCGTCTCACGTCATCAGCCATTGCGGGTCGAACGTTAACAGCATCTTGGGCCAAGTTGCAGCGACGATTTTACTGCCCGGCGAACCGAACAAATTCAGTCACTGATTGGGACAGCGTTGAACGTACGGATTGCAGCCGTTGTCCGGCTCTTCACCCGTATGCGTGTGTGTCCCGGTCCGGTTGGTTCTGGTATTTACGCGTGTGTTGACACGAACGCGGGGTGTGTTTTCAACCAATGGACCAGCGTCGGCGGCGCCGAGCACTTCGGTCCCGTTGAAGACAAAGGTAGAGTCGGTCTGTGTGCTAACTCCTGCGTCGGACTCCGCTCCAGCAGCGGTATTCCCTGTGGGAGGCACGTGCACCGACGGGTTGCGGGTCTCGTAGTGCCGCACGACCATTGAATCAAGCGAAGGGGTTCGCGTCAGTTGATAGACCAGCGCCAACACTGTCCCGCTCAACAGCAGACCGATGGTCGACAGCACTGCGATGACCCACGTCTTGCTGCTGCTGTTCTGTGACTGCTGGACTTGCACAGAGCCCGTTCGTCGCACTTCAGAAACAGGTAGCTCGCGTGAGCGACCCGTGCCTGACCCTCCCGCGCTGATCGGCGTGTTGACGACCCATCCACTGCGAAGTCGCGCGCGCTCGCGCTCAAGCTTCTCTCCCACGGTCGCTTTCACAAAGTCCGCAACCATGCGCTGTGGGGCCGCCAAGTTCATCGCCTCAAGTGCGCGCGCAAATTCTTGCGCCGTGGCCCAACGTTCGTTTGGATCACGCGACAACGCCCGCATCACGACAGCCTCGACCTCTTCAGGAATCTGCGGTGCAAGCGGACGAATCTCGGGGATCTCTGCGTGCAGGACCACGCCAATGGTCTCCATGTCCGTTGCAGCGCGAAACAATCGCCGCCCAGTGAGCATCTCCCAGGTTAAAATTCCAAGAGCGAAAACGTCCACACGACGATCAATGCCCGTGGGGTTGGTCAACTGCTCTGGAGACATGTACGCGATCTTGCCTTTGAGCTCACCTTCACGCGTGTGACTCGCTCGACCAATCGCCTTGGCGATACCGAAATCTGTGACACGCGAAACACCGTCGACACCGACGAGGATATTTTGCGGAGAAATATCGCGATGGATCAGATCAAGAGCCTGGCCGTCGTCATCGACCAATTCATGGGCAGCGTGCAATCCCTCTAGCGAATCAATCGCGATGCGCATAGCGATGGGCAGAGGCAACCCCGCGCGTGCGCGCAAAACGTGCTCTTTGATCAACCCGGACAGTCGGTCGCCCTCGACGTACTCCATCACCAAAAACGGAGCCTCGCCGTCTTCTACGTCAAGCGTCGCGACAACATTGGGGTGCCTGATGCGCGCCGCGAGCCGAGCCTCTTCGAGAAAGCTCGCGACAAACTCTTCATCGCGCTCAAGATGAGGATGCATCCGTTTGATCGCAACTAAGCGCTGAAATCCACCGGCTCCAAGTGAGCGACCCAAGAACACTGTCGCCATGCCACCCGAGGCAATTTCACCCAATAGCTCATAGCGCCCAAGCCTCATCGGTCCAGCGGCCGCGAGCGGCACACCAGATTGCGATTGTTCGCTTGGGGTGGGTTCAATTAAACGCGGTGCAGATTCCACCGTCACAACTCCACAATTGTGCCTTGATTCGTCCCCGTTGTCATGTCCGTCACAACGAATCTCGCCGACGAACGGTAGACATTTTTGGCGGCTGCTAAAACCGACCCACGAGCGTGAGACCGGACTGATCGGGAGAAATGATGGGCATGATCATTGCCGTTGCACCGCTTTGGCTCGCCGAGGTGGCGGGCCTTGGCAACGGAGTCCATCGCGTAAAGATGGCCGAACCGACGGCAAACGCGCCAAAAACTGAGGCGCTGATAAGAAACACCGTTGTGCGATTTTCTGCACCGTACACCGCATTTTCTTCTGCTTGCGTCACTGTTCCAGCCATGGCGGATTGCAGCAGTCTGCTTCCACGCGGAAGCGCATCCGCCCACCAGCTGACCGCCGCCGCGACGCCAAAACCCAGCGCCACGCCCCCAGCCGCAATGGGAACATAAATCGGAAAACGAAACTCTGGTGGTGGCGGGGGCAGCTGTCGCGGATCAGCAACCCGTCGCGTATCTGGCGGTGGTGGGGGCAACGGAGGGCGCTCAAGAGTTAACGCCTCCGTCGCACCCGGCTGTGGGTTGATTGTCCGCTCAGCGCTCAGGGTGATCTCGCCCACGGTCCAGCGCGCGTTGAGCGTATGCGAGCCCGGTTCTGCGAAAAAATCTCGCCCATTTTGCAGGGTTCCATCGATCTCGACGGTGCACGCGTCACACTCAACGGTCACCCGAGCGAGCCGCTGTGAAAACTCGTTGAGCACTTGTTGCGCCTGCTGCACGCCGCGACGATTCGCGGGATAGCGTTCGAGCATTCGAAGCGCCAGCGTCGTCGCCCCAACTGCGTGAATGAGGCCCGCCCCCGGCTGTCCATTGGCCTGTCGATGCGCGCGAATGGCTCCAGCCAACGCCTGATACGACGGAGAGAGTCGGTCCGCAGACTCAAAATAGTTCGCAGCCGCAGCAAAATCACGACGATTGAAGCGTTGTGTCGCTGTATCAAACGCCGCAGCCGCATCCGCGAGATTGTCTGCCATTGCGGTTTGCGGCACCGTGAACAGCGCTGAAACCACGCAGAGACTTGCGACTATCGCTGCGGGACGAAAACTGACTAACGAGCTCATTCGCTTCAAGCGCCAATGGTCCTGGGTTTAGCGGTGTGTTGTCAACGAGCGTGTGAGTGATTTTCTCATCGAGTCATCGATATCCTTTATGATCGAGAGCCCTACCAATGACAAGTTTACACAAATCAGTTCAAGGCAAATGGGTCTGGATCACTGGAGCATCGTCTGGCATCGGTGAAGCCTCGGCGTTGCGTTTTGCAAAGGAAGGAGCCCGCCTCGTCCTCTCTGCCCGCCGCAGAGACGAGCTCGATCGCGTCGCGGCGATTTGCAGGCAGTTGGGCGCGGCAGAGGTGTTTGTCCAACCGCTGGATCAAGCAGAATTGGGGACGATCCAAGACGTCGTCGCGCAGGTGTTGCATCACTGCGGCGGTGCAATCGACGTGATGATCCACAACGCCGGAGTGTCCCAGCGCTCGCGGATCATCGACACGAGCATGGCCGTCGACGAACGCATCATGCGGGTTAACTACCTCGGGCCGGTCGCCCTTACAAAAGCGTTGCTGCCCTCTATGATCGCGCGAAAGGTCGGTCATTTCGTCGTGGTCTCATCGCTCGTCGGAATTTTCGGAACCCCCCTTCGCAGCAGCTACAGCGCCTCAAAACACGCGCTGCACGGTTTTTTTGAGGCGCTTCGAGCCGAGCATTTTGGTGACGAAATCTCGGTCACGATGTTTTGTCCGGGCTTTGTGCAGACCAACGTCTCTCGCAACGCGCTTACGGGCGACGGTACGCCGCAGGGCAGTATGGACGCCGCGACGGGCAAAGGGATCACCGCAGAGCAGTGCGCCGAGCGGCTATTTCGGGCGACGGTAGCGCGCGAACTGGAAGCGTTCGCCGGCGGCAAAGAGCGGTTCGCGGTGTATGCGAAGCGGTTCGTTCCGTCATTGTTTTCGGCGCTGATTCGTCGCGCCAAGGTGACCTGACCCCGCCTCGGCTGGGATGTCTCGAGCGATGTTAGCCGCGCGAAGGGACAGCGGCGTCGGCGCTCTGTCCGACTTCGCCAGGGCCCCCGTCAGGATCGTTGCCCTGCGGCGCCGCGGGGGTAATTCGGTCAATTCGGTCCCACTGGTCGGCGCGCTCGTCTTGGTTGTAATCCCAGCCAATGCGGGTCACCCGGCCTTGAGGGTCGTAGTATTCCCAATAGTCAGCGCGAAACAAAGGTTGATTGTCGCTGTGAAGCTCACGCTCAGCGCGGTATGGCTGGCGATTGCGATAAAACACTCGCATGTCCACCTGTCCGTCCGCGTTGGTGTCTTGCTCACGCCGGACAACCTCGCCTCGATCAAAGTACGAGATCAAATCGATTCTACCATCGAAATTGCGGTCCTCTTCTTCACGCATGGTCCGTCCCTCTTCGTTGTAGAAGCGAAACATGTCCTTGGTCCCGTCATGGTTGAGGTCCACTTCACGACAGATCAGCGTCGAGTGCCTGTCGCGGTCTTCACCGCTCAACTGGTACACGCGCCGCACATCGGGGATGCCGTCACCGTTGGTGTCGTACTCGCTTTGAGTTCGTCCGGGTCGGTTGGCGTCACAGCGGCTGCGATCCTCACGGGACGTGGCGCTCTCGATATGGGCCACGGTCCGTCGGACGAGGCGCCGGTTTGTCTGCGCTGCGTCATTGCACGCCAACGCGATGCTCAAAAGGACCAAACCACCGAGAGCTCCGGCACGGATACGCATTTTGATGGATAGTGTGTTCATTGAGCACCTCCGTCTGCGCTCGATGCGCCGGGTGTCGGAGCTCCTTGGGCCGCGGCGAGAAGGTTCTGGCTGGAGGCGCTTGCGCCAGCAGAACTCCCGGCGTCGGTGTCTTCGTCTGGGCGACCGTCACTGTTCAGATCATGTGCCGAGCGGGTCACGTTGCCGCGCTCGTCGAAGTCTTCCCAAAGATCGACCATCCCGTCGGAGTTTTGATCGCGACGAGAACGGACAACTCGTCCGCTGACGTAATTTCGCCACGTGTCGGCACGGCCATCGAAGTTCATATCAAGAAGATCCTCAGAAATCACACCCTCTCGATACATCGCAACAAGGTCCAGTCGGCCGTCGAAGTCGTAGTCATCTTCAACCCGACGCACACGTCCCTGCTCGTCAAAGAAGCGAGTGATGTCGACCAATCCGTCAAAGTTTGCATCAGTTTCGCGGCAAAAAAGCCGTCCCCCACGACGAACTTCCTTTACAGGCGTGGGGCGTCCCTCTCCAACCATAAACTCTCGAACATCACCACCACCAGCAACGCAGGCCTCGTGCGGCATGGGCTCGCCCGTAGGCTCGTTGGTGCGATTATTTCTCGCTGCCGTGTTTCGAGAAGCTGGGCTGCTGGCACTAGGCCCACATGCGGCCGCAGCCACAAGTGCCAACAAGACCACCGCTCCCGTTGAAGAGAGCCAGCGTTTTGAAAAAGAAGTTTGATCAATGGATGAAGTCGTCACGTCGCACCTACACATGTATCACCAGTTGTACGAAAACTCACAACCCGTTCTCAGTCTTTGCAGCGTACTTCTCTTCGACGCTTGATGGAGGGTCCATCGTTCATGGGAGTGTCACAAATTTAGCGTCGCATGCGGTCTTGCCAGGATTTCACTGGGTTTGACGACAAATTGCAGTTCAAAATGCAAGCTGAACCGACCAAAGGGGCAATAGTTTTTATGAGCAGGGCCTTGAGTCGTCAGAAGTGGCCCGTCCGAACAAAAATAGTGTGAGTAGTTAACAGAATGTATACATTCTCTGCTGTCATGACCATATAAGCGTTTGACAACGCATGTACCGGCATCTAGGGTAATTAAACATTCGGCTTGCGGAGGCCAACAACGTGGACGAGAAAAACACTACAGTCTCGATCGCAGTTGCGGAACCCTACCGCGACGAGCGAACAAATTCATTCACTGAGCGTGACGCCACGCCCAGCCCAGCCAGCCCGTCGTCCACTTCCGAGGTCCGACCCCGATCCATGGCCCGCAAGAAGGTTTCAACCACCGTTTATATCGAACCCGAACAAGCCGAGAAGCTGCGAACGCTTCATGAGCGGACGAAGGTTCCTGTTGCCGTGTACATTCGCGAGGGAATCGAACTTGCCCTCGCGAAGTACGCCCACCTGTTGCCCGGACAGCTCACCCTTGAGCCCCCCGCCGGCACGCCCCCGACGCGCAAAGAGTAAGCGACGCTTTGAGAGTCCCGTCAGACGGCTGTTCGTACAATAGCGCGTCCCAGAGATTGCACTGTCGATAGGTTCGCTGCTACACGCTCGCGACATACCTAAGCATGCCAACGGATCCAGCGCTTATTCGCAATTTCTCGATCATCGCGCACATCGACCACGGCAAAAGTACGCTCGCCGACCGGCTGATGGAGTTCACCGGCGCTGTGACCGAACGAGAAGCCAAAGAACAGCTCCTCGACAAAATGGACATTGAGCGCGAGCGTGGCATCACGATCAAGGCTCAGCACGTCCGACTGCAGTACAAAGCCCTCGACGGCAAAGAGTACCAAGTCAACATGATCGATACGCCCGGTCACGTGGATTTTACCTACGAAGTGTCACGTTCGCTCTCTGCTTGTGAGGGCGCGATTCTCGTGGTGGACACCACGCAGGGGGTCGAAGCTCAGACTCTGGCAAACGTCTATCTCGCGATGGAGAACGACCTCGAGGTAATCCCAGTCCTGAACAAAGTGGACCTCCCTTCGTCCGACTTAGACAAGACTCGGCAGCAGATCACGGACGTGATTGGGCTTGATGCGACCAGGGCTATCTCCGCGTCTGGAAAAACGGGGATCGGGATTCAGGACATCTTTGAGTCGATCATCGCGAGGGTTCCGCCGCCAAAAAACGCGCCGGACATGCCCCTGCGAGCGCTGCTCTTTGACAGCTGGTACGACACATACCGCGGCGCCGTGATCATGCTGCGCGTGATGGAAGGTCGACTTCGCAAGGGCGACAAGATCTATCTCATGAACACTCAGCGCGAATAC
>JANNCG010000954.1:0-11181 GCA_031386385.1 Myxococcales bacterium | reverse complement strand
CCGGGGCGTGTGGATTTTCCGCTTGTTCCGCACCGTAAGGACCCGCGCCGGGTAGAGGCCGTCACGCCGCACGTGAGGCTTCGTGCAGGGACACGCACGTTTGACGCGCTGACTTTTTACACCCCTACCAAAGAGTACAGGACACCCGAGGGGATCTTCACCCTGATCGAAGTGCAGCTCGAAAACGCGTTTCGTCACCAAATTCGCGTGCACTTGGCGAGTGTGTCGCACCCGCTGGTAGGCGACGTGCTCTACAAAGGTCCCAACGCTCCAGCGGGGATCGATTTGCCGCGACACTTTTTGCACGCGAGCGAAGTGGTGTTTCCGTCGCCGACGGATGGGCACGAAATCTCAGTGCGCGCACCGCTGCCAAACGATCTGAGCGCTGCGCTCGCCAAGCTCGAAGCGAAGCTCTAAGCCTCGAACTCATCGACCGAATCAATCAGTGCGAAGCCACTCTCTGATTGGGTTGAGCATTTCGGCGGCGTCGGCATATCGGAGCCACGGCTCTGGCGTAAGTGCCGTTTTGATGATGAGCTGAAACGCTTCATCGACATCAATCCCAAGCGATGCGAATGCCGGCACTGGGATGGTGAGCATTTTTCCAATCTGTTCTGCGATCGAGTCGCCGGTAAAGGGCAGTTGCCCACTGATGAGCTGATAGAGAATCACGCCCACAGACCACACGTCTGCTCGTACGTCTCCGCCATCGTCGGAGAGAAAACGCTCTGGCGCGATGTAAAGCGGAGTGCCCACGAGCTCGCCTGGCTGCGTGAGTCGAATATCCACAGGCGATGCTGGGGCTTGAAGGGCCACTCCGAAATCGAGCAGTTTTAAGTGAAGAACGTCTCGGACTTTCGAAAAGAGAATATTCGACGGCTTCAGATCCCTGTGCGCGATTTTCGCGGCGTGTGCGACCGACAAACCCTCAAGCAGTTGCTCGACGATCCGCGCCGCGCGAAGGGGACTAAACCGCCGCTCGGCCTGTAGCAACGAAGAGAGAGTCGGACCGTCGACGAACTCAAGCGCCATCCATGCGGTGGGCTCTTCGCCAAATTCAAAGCATTTAACGATGGCCGGATGGTCGAGCTGCTGCAGAACTTCTGCCTCACGAAAAAATCGCCGGACAGCGCTCGGATCTTTTGACGACGTCGCTCGAATCGCTTTGATCGCAACTTGCGTTGGGGGGTCGCAATTCAAATTGTCGGCCAGGTACACCGTCCCCTGCCCGCCGCTGCCTATCACGCTTTTGATTTGATACTTACCCGCGACGACTGTCTCTGTGAGTTGAAAACCAGTTTTGAGACCGCCAAGACCGTCAGGCTTCGTCGTTTGGGAATCGATCTCACTCACTCGCTCCAATGTAATATTTTCTGTTCTGGCGGTAAACGGGAAAATTCATCGTCGCCCCTTCGGTCGATTGCCGCGACGACCCGCCCGCGAGTCCGGAATCTCAGTCTTCTCAATCTTTACTTTGCTCGCGCGAAGTTTTGCCACGGTGAACCCCGTGCCGGTCCCACCTTCGCCGTCCCCGCTCTCAAGCGAGCGAATTTGGTCACGAAGCTGCGCTGCGCGTTCGAAGTCCAATCCCTCTGCGGCCTCGAGCATCTCAGCGCGCAGCGTCTCAAGCACCGTGGCTGTGTCTTCGCCCTCAAGAATCTCATCTGAGCGCTTGGTCGGGACGGTCACATAGTCGCGCGCGCCCGAGCTTGGGCTCATCTCGTGAATCATCCGCTTGATCGTCTCGGGCGTGATCCCATGAAGTGTGTTGTATGCGTGCTGAATCTCTCGCCGGCGGGACGTCTCGCCGATCGCCACCTTCATCGACTCAGTCACCTTGTCCGCGTACATGATCACCTCGCCGTTTACGTTGCGCGAGGCCCGACCGATGGTTTGAATGAGTGAGCGTGACGAGCGCAGAAAGCCCTCTTTGTCCGCATCAAGAATCGCCACGAGCGAGACCTCAGGAAGATCTAAGCCCTCGCGCAGTAGGTTGATGCCCACCAAGACGTCAAACTCACCTTTGCGAAGGTCCCGCAAAATCTCTACTCGTTCGAGCGTCTCGATGTCCGAGTGCAGGTAGCGGACTTTAATACCAAGCTCTTGGTAGTACTCCGTGAGGTCCTCTGCCATGCGCTTTGTGAGGGTGGTCACCAGGATGCGTCCTCCCGCGGTGACCCGCTCTCGAATCGCTCCAAGTAGGTCGTCGACTTGACCCGCGACGGGGCGAATGATGATCGGAGGATCGAGAAGCCCGGTTGGTCGAATCACCTGCTGCGCGACTTTTCCACCGGTTTTATTCAGCTCATAGTCGCCGGGAGTCGCGCTGACGTACAAGCACCGCTTGCCGAGTTTTTCGTACTCATCAAACTTCAAGGGACGGTTGTCGAGGGCGCTTGGGAGTCGAAAACCAAACTCAACTAGGGTCTCTTTGCGTGCGCGATCGCCTCGGTACATGGCTCCGAGCTGCGAGATGGTCTGATGACTCTCGTCAATCACGAGCAAGAAGTCTTCGCCAAAATAGTCCATGAGGGTAGGTGGCGCTTCGCCCTCAGAGCGACCGGTGAGGTGCCGCGAGTAGTTCTCGATTCCGTAGCAAAATCCCATCTGTTCGAGCAGTTCAAGGTCGTACAACGTTCGCTGCCCAAGGCGCTCGCGTTCGACCAGCTTTCCGTTGGATTCAAGTTGTTTGAGGCGCTCACGAAGCTCTTCACGGATCGCGTTGATCGCCTTTGAGAGGGTCCCCTTGGGTGTCACATAGTGCGACGCTGGGTAGATCATCACGCGAGGAAGCTTTCGGTTCACCTTGCCACGCAGCGGGTCGATCTCGGCGATGTCTTCGACCTCGTCACCAAAAAACTCAATCCGAATCCCCGTGGCCTCCTCGTAGGACGGAAAAATCTCAACCACGTCACCGCGCACCCGAAAGGTTCCACGATGAAAATCCACGTCATTGCGCTCGTATTGCATGTCCACGAGCCTCAGCAATAACCGATCGCGGGGATACTCATCTCCCTTGGCGACCTCAACGGTCATCCCCATGTACGCTTCAGAAGCGCCGATGCCGTAGATGCAGGACACGCTCGAAACGATGATCACGTCTTTGCGCGACAAGAGCGAGCGGGTCGCAGAGTGTCGCATACGGTCAATGACGTCATTGATCATCGCGTCTTTTTCGATGAAGGTATCTGTCGATGGAACGTACGCCTCTGGCTGGTAGTAGTCGTAGTACGAGACGAAGTACTCCACCGCGTTGTCTGGAAACAGGTCCTTCATCTCGCTGTAAAGCTGCGCGGCCAAGGTCTTATTGGGCGCTAAAATGAGCGCCTTTTTGCCCAACTGTTGAATGACATTTGCGACGGTAAACGTCTTGCCACTCCCGGTCACCCCGAGGAGGGTCTGGTGCACCTCGCCCGCTTCAAAACCCTCGACGATTTGTTTGATCGCAGTGGGTTGATCGCCAGCGGGTGTGAATCCAGTTTGCAGAGAGAACACATCACTCATAAACAGTCTCCATACTGCGCAATGCTTGGATTGAAAAGGGCATCGGGGGTCTCAATCCGAAGGTGACAGATTGCGTCAACGCCCGAAAATGTGTGTTAATCCGCCGCATGGATTCGCTGCACTATCTCGCTGGTGACATTGGCGGGACAAAGACCTACCTCGCGCTGTTCACCCAAGACCCATCAGGTGCGCCAAAGATCGTCGCAAAGAGGCGCTATTTGAGCGCTGAATTCGCAACGCTCACCTCGATGTGTGAGAGCTTTTTAGCCGAACATTCCATCGGGGCTCGTGGGGTTCGCAGGGCATGTTTTGCGCTCCCAGGTGCGGTGATCGATGGTCACTGCGAGACCACCAACTTGCCGTGGGTCTTGGATGAGACCGTTCTGGCCCGCCAACTTGGGTGCGAGCGAGTCTTGCTGCTCAATGATCTGCAGGCAACTGCCTATGGCTCGCTGTTTCTCGCGGGTGATGAGAGCGTCGAGGTGCAGCAGGGTGTCAGTGCTCCTCACGCCACCATCGCGGTTCTCGCAGCGGGGACCGGAATGGGCCAAAGCGCCTTGGTGTCTTGCGGTGGGCAGTATGTTCCGTTGGCGACCGAGGGGGGGCACAGCTCGTTTGCGCCGCAGACTGAGCGAGAGTTCGCATTGCGTGAATTCATAGCAAATTCACTCGCAAAAGAGGGTCATGGCGCCTCGCCCCATGTCAGCGTTGAGCGCGTGGTGTCCGGCCCGGGGCTTGCGCGGATCTACGAGTTTTTGTGTCACGAAAATCCCTCGCGTGAATCGATGAACATCCGCGCGCTCATCCAAGCCGGGGATCCCAGTGAGGTCATTGGTCGATGCGCTCTCGCAACGGATAGCCACCCTGATCCTCTGTGTGTTTTTGCAGTTAAGTGGTTTGTCTCGATGTTGGCTGCTGAGGCATCAAACGTAGCCCTTAAGCACCTTGCACGCGGCGGCGTTGTGCTCGCGGGAGGGGTGTGCGCGAAGCTGTTGCCAGCGATCAAGCGGCCAGAGTTTCTCTCAGTCTTCGCAGCAAAGGGACGATTCGCGGGGTTGTTGCGGCAGATTCCTATACGAGTTTTGTTAAACGAAGAGGTGGGATTGCTCGGTGCAATGCGGTATGCGATGAAGCAAGAATCCTAAGGTCTCGGTGTATGTCTCAAAATAAGCCGCCTGCGCGGTCGTATAAACAACGTCCATTGCTTGCTGACGGCGGGGGCCGTCGTTCACTGACCAACGTTGGAGGTGTCGTGCACAAGATGGGTGACACCGCGGTGAGCGCCCAGCTTGCAGAGGCTCTGTCGATCGAAGCGGGCAAGTCGGACGCGACGCTCACGCACCCGTTTCACGTATACCCCGCACGAATGCACCCAGAGATTGCGCATCGTGCGCTCAAATCCCTCGGAAAAAACAAAGTTATCCTCGACCCATTCTGTGGCTCTGGGACGGTGTTAGTTGAGGCCGTTGCGCAGGGGCTCGCGTGCATCGGGACCGACTTGTCTCCGTTTGCGATTGAGCTCGCGAAGCTCAAGACCCGAAAGACGACCAACGCCGAGCGAAAAGCGCTCGTCACGGTGGTGCATCAGGTCGCGCGAGAGGCGCGTGAGATTTGCTACTCCTCGGTCATGCTTGAGGCCGCAGTGGGAGAAGAGTCCTGGTTCAGCCCAGAGACATTGCGCGAGGTCGCGAGCCTGAGCGCGCGGATTCAACGGGTGCCCGAGGGGTTTGTGAAAGACGCCCTACGGATGCTCTTTTCGTCGGTGTTGGTGAAGCTGTCGAAGCAGCGCTCAGACAGCGACGCGACGATGATTGAGAAGCCCGTGCGCTCAGAGGCGACGTTCTCTCTGTTTTCTCGCAAATCGTTTGAGCTTGTTCACGCGCTTGCTGATCTGGCGAGAGCGATTCCGCAAGGGACGGTGCCGCCGGTGATCGCTGCGGACGATGCGACGACGCTGAGCACCGTGGCGGATGCCTCGGTAGATTTGGTGCTCACGTCTCCGCCATATGCCGCAAATTATGACTACGTTGCGCACCACGCGCGACGGTATGTGTGGCTCGATCTCGACCCCACTGTGATGGAGACCAAAGAGATGGGCGCCGCGCGGTGGTTTTTGCCTTCTACTCAGCAAGGGCGTGAGCGCTTTGATCGCGAGCTCAAAGAGGTGTGCACAACACTCGCTCGGGTCCTTCGCCCCGGTGGAATGATCCTGTTTCTGCTCGCCGACGGATGCTCGCGATCGGAAGCGGTGTTTGCTCTTCCCGCGGTTGAGCTGGCGATCGCCGGGACCGCGCTGCAGTTTTGTGCGAGCGCATCGCAAGATCGGCCGGTGTTTTCAGAAGAAGCGCGCTTGGCCTTTGTGAAAACACCCCGACGCGAACATCTGATCGCGCTAAAATCATCGGGCTAATGCCCGAAGAATCGTGATACACACGCGTTTCTTGTAATGACCAAAGAAACTTCAGGCGATTCGGTCGCCTCATTCGCCTCGTTATTTGAGCAAAGCGCTGGCAAATCTTCAGGCAGACTAAAAACCTACCGCGTCGGAGAGCGCATCGAAGGCTTGGTCGTGAGCGTCGGTAGCAGCGCCATCTTTGTCGAGCTCGACGGAAAGCGTCAGGCCATGATGGACGCCGCTGAGCTGTTGGCTGCAGACGGGACAATCCCATACAGAGTCGGCGACAAGATCGCGGCAAACATCGTCGAGATCGACAGCGTCAGCGACAACATTCGAATTGCCCGATCCATGGGCAAGATGAACAACGTCGCAGCGATTGAGCAAGCCAAAGCAGCAGGTGTGCCGATCGACGGCAAGGTGACCGCGATCAACAAGGGTGGATTTGAGATCTCGCTCTCGGGCGATGTGAAGGCTTTTTGCCCAGTCTCGCAGATGGACAACAAGTTTGTGCAAGACCCCGCGGTGTTTTTAAACCGCTCGCTGCAGTTCTTGGTGACTGAAGTGCGTGAGGGTGGTCGAAGCATCGTGCTGTCTCGCCGCTCGTTGGTTGAGCGTGAAGCGCGTGAGTCACAGCAGAAAATGATCGCTGAGCTTGTGGTCGGGACCGTGACTCGCGGGACCGTCACGGCGGTGCGAGAGTTCGGTGCTTTTGTTGATCTCGGCGGGGTTGAGGGGTTGATTCCACTCAGTGAATTGTCACACGTACGAGGGACCTCTGCGGCGGATGTCGTCAAAGCTGGCGACGTCGTTGAGGTGAAGATTCGTGAAGTAAAGCATCAGCCAAACGCGCCGAAGCCACAAGATCAACTCAAGGTCACGCTGTCGCTCAAGGCGCTAAGCGCCGATCCTTGGGACGCGATTGACTCAGTTGTCTCTGTGGGCAAGGTCGCCATCGGGACTGTTGTTCGGCTCGCAGATTTTGGAGCGTTTGTGCGCTTGGCCTCGGGGATCGAGGGCTTGTTGCACATCAGCGAGCTCGGCGGAAAAATCGAGGACATCTCGAAGTCACTCAGCGTTGGGCAGTCCCTTGCTGTGGTCGTGCGCAAGATCGAGCGCGAGTCACGCAGGCTGTCGTTGTCGCCCGCTCCGGAGGGCTCTGCGGTGGGCGCAAACGTTCCGAAGAGCAATTTGTCTATCGGAATGGTGGTCAACGGCGTGGTCGAGCGCATTGAAAACTACGGGATCTTCGTGCAAATCGAGGGCAGCGCCGGTCGTGGTGGTCGTGGGTTGATCATCAACGGTGATCTCGGCGTCCCGCGCGGGGCCGATGTGCGAAAGCTCTTTCCTGAAGGCATGAAGGTTGTGGCGAAGGTTGTCGAGACGGGCGAGGGCAAGCTTCGCTTGTCTATCCGTGCGGCAAAAGAGGACGAAGAGCGCTCACAGTTTGATGGCTATCGCGAGTCCGTGAAGGCCGCGAAAAACTTTGGGACCTTCGGCGACCTTCTCAAAAACAAGCTCGCAAAAAAGTAGAGCCCACTATGCTTGAGGATCCAGCGCGAAAAGTACTCCCCTCCACGTTGCCACTTTTTCCGCTGCCAAACTGTGTGCTGTTTCCTGAGCAACAGATGCCGCTGCACATCTTCGAGCCTCGATATCGACAGATGGTGCGCGATGCGCTCGACTCAGAGCCGTACATCGTTGTAGCGCAGTTGGTCTCTAGCGAATCACCAGGTGAACCTGCGTTTTCGCCCATCGCTACGATTGGCAAAATTACCGCACATCAGCGCCTGTCCGATGGTCGGTACAACATTGTCGTGGAGGGCGTGATCCGTGCGTCTCTCGATGAGATCGACAGCGAGAAGCTGTACCGAATGGTTCGTTGCACGCCTCTGGCCGAGCCTCAGGGTCCCCTCGCAGACGCTCCCGTAGGCGAGCGAATGGCGCTGTTGTCCCTCGTGGGTCGCGTGATGCAGATCGCTCGAGAGCGCTCACCAGGGGTCTCGTTTGTGATGCCCGAAGGAGTGACCGCCGCGCGGTTGGCTTTTCGGGTCGCAGACAAGCTATTGGTCGACTCGCCCGCCCGTCAATCGGTGCTGGACGCTGACACTGGAGTGTCTCGTGTACGCCGAGCCACGGAGGCCGTCGCAGAGCTCTTGACTGAGATCCAGCCTGTGGACGAAAGTACAACCCGTTGGAGTTAAGTTTTCATGCCGTCATTTGATGTTGTGTCCAAGGTGAGCTGGCCCGAGATCGATAATGCGCTCAACCAAGTGCAGAAAGAGATCGGTCAGCGGTATGATTTTCGCGATACGGACTCGTCGGTCGAAAAGACGACGGATGGGTTGGTTTTGGCAGCGAATTCAGAGGGAAGAATCGAAGCTGCCCTCGAAGTGCTGAAAGAAAAACTCGTGCGGCGGCACGTCTCGCTCAAGCACGTGGATCCTCAAAAAGTGCAACCAGCGGGCGGGTCGATGTATCGGCAGTTGATCAAAGTGAAAGAGGGTATCGACCGCGATCACGCTCGAAAGGTGATCGACGCGATCAAAGCCGCGAAGCTCAAGGTGCAGGCGACGATTCACGAAGACACCGTCCGGGTAAGCGGAAAAAACCGAGACGATCTGCAAGCCGCGATGAAACTATTGCGTACAACTGAGCTCGATATCGAACTACAGTTCGTCAACTTTCGTGACTGACATTCCCATCACCGAGCGCACCCACTTTGACGGCCACATGTTTGGCAAAGAGTCCAAGTGCTTTGGCTGCGCACCGGATCATCCCTTTGGTTTTCACCTCTCATTTGTCCGAGAGGGCAACGTCTTACGGACGACGTTTACCCCCGGCGAGCACTACCAGGGACCGCTTGGGGTGATGCACGGAGGGCTGGTCACCGCGCTTGCTGATGAGCTCGCGGCGTGGGCCATTGTGGCTTTTCGCGGTCAGTTTGGATTCACCGCGACCATTGAGGCGAAGCTCTTGCTGCCCGTCCGTGTGGGGATCGCGATTGAGGCAAGCGCTTCGATCACCCGTGACACCAAGCGACTGGTGGACATTGAGACGGTGATGATGCAGCAGGACAAGCGCGTGTACCAAGGCAAGTTTAAGTTTGTCGTGCTCGATCAGTCTGGCGCAGAAAAGCTCATGGGTGTTGCGCTCCCCGAGTCCTGGGCGAACTTCGCGCGCACCAAGACTGAATAGAATGAACTCCTAGAGCGCAGCAGCACCCGTTGCGACGAAAGCGTCGAGAGCCTCGTCCGTAAGCGTGGTGCTCGCCGTCGCGATGGCGAGGTGTATCGCATGCAATACTCGCCGCTTGCTGGCGTCGGGTTGAGGGACCACGGCTTGGTGCAGGACGGACTTCCAACCCAACGAGGGGTCGTCACGGACGCTGTTGTTCACGATGAGTACGCGAAAGGTGGCGTGTGGCTGGACGCCCGGTGATGGCAGCAGTTCACAGGTAGAATATGTGTGGTTGTTGTGACGATCTGAGAGGCCCGAAATGTACTCGTCCATTGACACTCCGGCTGTACGTGCACAACAGCAGGCGTCGAACAAATGCAGCGCTGACCCAACATCACTTGGCTCGTAACCCAGAAGCAAGACCGCGCCTTCCGGGCCTCCATCAAGGTGCGGTTGTGTGGTGTTTTGCTGGTCAAATGACATCGCTGCGTAGATCTCAGCGGTCCCACGAGAGGTGATACTGAGGTCCTCGACTTTGCTGCTCTTGTGCGCGCTACTGTAACAAGCGCACAGCATCCGGGCAGAGTGCGTCACCCACGCGCGGGCTGACTCGTTGGTGAGCGGCAGACCTGTCTCGATCCAACAAGCGCCCGAGAGTTCGAACACGTGTTTTGCAACGATCTCAATCGCCATCGTGTCCATCTCGGCGAAACTAAATGTCGAAATCGTCTGATTTGCACCTTGGATTGCGCTTATTTGCACACTCATAGTATTGCGGCCTCGGTCGCAGTGAGAGTACAAGCAGCCCTACTTTTTCGCGAAAAACTCATGAATAAACCGACTTCAAAAAAGACTAGCACCACCAAGACCCGCAAGAGCGGAGCGAAGAGCGCTCCGAAGAGCAGCGCTGGGAAGAAGACTGTTCCTTCGAAAGTGAAAGCAAAGAAGGCGCGAACGTCACTCCCACCAGTGGCCTCGGACAAAACTTCGCTGCGACGTGTCGCGAGCAAAGCTCTATCGCTTGCCCTTGTGGGCGCCGCGCTTGAGAAAAAAGCTGAGCGCATTGAGGTCATCGATCTTGGAGAGCGTGTGGACTACGCAGACTTTGTCCTGTTGATGACCGGACGAAGCGACCGCCAAGTTGCAGCCATCGCGCAGGGCGTCGAGGACAAGCTCAAAGAGCATGGGATGCATCCGCGTCGCGACGGTCGGCGGGGTGACAGCTGGATCTGCTTGGACTGTGATGACGTTTGGGTTCACGTGTTTCTCGACGACGCGCGCAAGCACTACGACATTGAGGGGCTATGGATGGATGCGCCACGAGTCGCGCTTCCACCCGAGCTTCGCAAGGCTGTCAGCGCAAGCTTAAACGGCGACGACTGGGACGACGGCAAAAGCAAAGACCTGGATGCGGACAGCGACGACAAAGCAGTACGTCCTGAGTGGGACGACGAAGACACCGGACCGCTAGATCACTAAAGATCACTTCTAAGCTATCTCGGTCTGTTCTCGAGGACCGTCTCTTGCAAAAGAGACAAGCGCGCAAAGTACCGAAATAGCCACTCGTTGAGAGGACTTCTCGGTGAGCGAATCGCGACCGATCGCAACAGGGCCGAGCGGGTAGAAGAGTCGCTCTCTAGCACCGCTTGTGCTCGAAGAGTCGCGGGGTCTTGCGCAGCAAGTGACAGGGCTCGTTGCACGAGTGCAGGTGCTTCGGATGAATCGCAGCGCAACACGCGCAAAGCGCACAAGATCGCGAGGTTTGCCGCCGCACGGGCGTCGTCTACGGGGGAGCTTGAGCGTTCGCGCAGATCGCGCTCGAGCTGAACAAGGTTTTGTTCTGTGGCTCCAGGGTGCATTTCTGCTAGTAAAATCGCACGTTGCTGGCGACCCCAAGGGGTCTCCATAGCTTCAAGATCCGCCGCCAACGCAGGTTGATGATCGGGTTGATAAGTGAGCACCGCTCGAGCAGCGCGCAGTCGGTCGCGGGCTTCAGCCGCCGTTGCCGCGGTACTCGGCTGTGACAATCGGGCGATGGCTTGGGTCAACACGAGTGCTCCCCAACCGGTGTGCGATGAAGCCGAGAGTGCATTGGCAGCGGC
>JANNCG010001174.1:0-3818 GCA_031386385.1 Myxococcales bacterium | reverse complement strand
CGAGCGAACAATCCAGGTTAATACTCCGCGCTCATGAAGCAGTGGATTGTTCACCGCCAGCGAACGCCGCTGAAGGGTCTCGTTCGGGTTCCGGGAGATAAATCGATCGGGCATCGAGCGGTCATTTTGAGCTCTATCGCGGCTGGGACGAGTACCATTCGCAATCTGTCCGACGGAGCAGACAACCGCAACACGCGCGCCGCTTTTGAGTTGATGGGTGTGCCGATGCGTGAAGAATCACCCGGTATTTTGCTTGTCGACGGCGTAGGGCTCCGCGGATTGAAGGCGCCCCGCGGTCCCATTGACTGCGGAAACTCCGGGACCACCATGCGGCTGCTCTGTGGTTTGCTAGCAGGCCAAAGATTTGGCTCGGTTCTCACCGGAGATGAGAGCTTGTCCCGTCGCCCAATGGGACGTGTGTGTGTGCCGCTGCGTAATCGAGGCGCCAAAATCGACGGGATTTTCGATGGCACCAAAAACGACGAGCACGCGCCCATCACCATCCGCGCGCTTCCTGAGCATGCCTCGCTTGGCGAGCTCGACTACGTCTCAAGCGTAGCGAGCGCACAAGTTAAAACTGCGCTGATTTTGTCTGGGCTGTACGCGAGTGAGACGACAACGGTTGGCGAGCCGGTCGTGTCTAGGGATCACACCGAGCGGATGTTGGCCGCGATGGGCGTGCCGATTCAACGACTCGGACCGGCGGTTCACCTGGATTTGTCCAGTTGGAATCACACTCTCACGCCCTTGGATTTTACCGTCGCCTCAGATCCGTCAAGCGCGATATTTATTCTCGCCGCCGGTGCGCTTGTGCCTGGCAGTCGCGTGGGCGTGCGCTCTGTTTGCATGAACCCCACCCGAACGGGCGCTCTCGATGTCCTACGAGACATGGGGTGCAGCGTCCTGCGATCGCCGAAGGGCGACGAGGGTGGTGAGCCAATCGCTGATCTCTTTGTCTCTGAAAAAAGCGGTGTCCTTCGAGGGGGTGCGAACCTTGGCGGCGAGCTTGCGGTGCGTGCGATCGACGAGGTTCCCATCTTGGCAGCGCTGGCGGCGACAGTCGCTTCGGTCACCTCGATGCGTGAGCTCAAAGAGCTTCGCGTGAAAGAGAGCGACCGAATCGAGGCGATCGCTCAGATGTTGCGAGCGTTTGGTCGCCCTGTTCAAACGCTGCCTGATGGGCTTCAGTTCGAGGGCGGAGCGATTCACACCGCATCGATCGACTCTCACGGCGACCATCGGATCGCGATGGCGGCGACGGTGTTGGCGCTCGCAAGCGCGTCGACCGAGCCATCGACTGTTCGTGACGTGGGGTGTGTCAGTACTAGCTTTCCTGGATTTTTGCAGACAATGCGAGATTTGGGTGCCACCATTGAAGAGCAAGAGTTGTGAGCGTGATGACTAAAAAACTTCCCGTAGTTGCGATTGACGGTCCGGCGGGCGCGGGCAAAAGCACTGTTGCCAAGCAGGTTGCGAGCGCACTTGGCTACGCGCTTGTAGACACCGGGGCGCTGTACCGCGCGGTGGCCCTGACCGCACTTGAGCGAGGAATTTTGCTGTCCGAATCTGATCGCGTGGGACATTTGGCCGAGGACCTCGTTCGAAAGGGCGAGCTGCGGTTAGAGGTCAGCCTGAACCGCGAGCCGTCGGTGATTTTGGCGGGCACGGTCCTGAGTGCAGAGCTGCGGAGTTCAGAAATTTCTAAGGGCGCAAGCGTCGTGAGTGCGATCCCTCGTGTACGTGCGGCTTTGCTCGCCGTCCAACGCGATGCGGGTGCGAACGGTGGGATTGTGCTGGAGGGACGGGATATTGGGACGGTTGTGTTTCCACAGGCAGAAGTGAAGGTGTTTTTGACCGCGGATGACCACGAGCGCGCTCGTCGGCGGCTCGCCCAGATGCAGCTCGCGGGAGTTCACAGCGACCTTGAGACGGTCTTGCGTGAAGTCCGTGAACGAGACACCCGGGACTCGCAGCGCGACATCGCGCCCATGCGAGCCGCAGCGGACGCTTTGGTCCTTGATTGCAGCACTTTGTCCGCCGAAACCGTCGTCGAACAGATCGTCGCGCTCGCCAGAAAAAGGGCCGAAGTCTAGCCAAACACACCCCTTCGCGATTGCAGCCAGGCTGGACCGAATGGGTGCGTCAATGGCGTGTTGAGGTTTCGCTCGAATTACCTTGGGTTTGGCTTTACAGACCCCCTGTGAATCCCGTAAAACGCCGCTCCACTCAGGCGACGTTTGGATTGCAGCAACTTTTCAACCCAAGCGTTTGTTCGGTCCGTTGCAATACGTGTGACGGAAGAACGAGCGCATCACACACTTGATTTTTCGCAGCGATTGCACACTTCGTCATCGACACATTCACCAAAGGACGGTCACCGTAATTCGCATGCTTAACCCCCAAAACGCACCGAAAGCTGCAGACAGCTTCGCTGCCCTCTTCGAAGAAAGCCTCGCAATCCAAGACTCCATCAAGGATGGCGAGATTGTCCAGGGCACGGTTCTCCGTGTCACGAAGGACACTGTAGTTGTTGATATTGGTTTCAAGAGCGAGGGCGTGATCCCGCTCAGCGAGTTCTCAGGCCCAGTTGGCGAAATTAGCGTCAAGCCCGGAGATCGCATTGATGTATTGGTAGAGTCCCGCGAGGACGAAAATGGTCTGGTGCTTCTCTCTAAAGAGAAGGCAGACAAGATGAAGGTCTGGGACGAGATTTCTGCCGCTTGCGAGCGCGAAGAAGTCATCGAAGGGACCATCTCTCAGCGCGTCAAGGGCGGGCTGTCGGTCACGATCAAGGGCGGCGTAAAGGCATTCTTGCCTGGCTCGCAAGTAGATCTTCGACCCATCCGCAATTTGGACAAGCTGATTGGCCAAAACTTCACGTTCAAAGTGATCAAGTTTAACAAGAAGCGCGGCAACATCGTTTTGTCTCGCCGCGTTTTGCTTGAAAAAGAGCGCGAAGAAATGAAGTCAGTGACCCTCCGAAGCCTGTCCGAAGGACAGCTCGTGAAGGGCACAATCAAGAATATCACCGAGTACGGCGCGTTCGTCGATCTCGGCGGCATCGATGGCTTGTTGCACATCACCGACATGACCTACGGTCGCTTGAACCATCCAGAAGAGATGTTCAAGGTTGGTGACGAAGTCAACGTCAAGGTGCTCAAGTACAATCCCGATACATCCCGCGTATCACTTGGCCTCAAGCAGACGATGGAAGATCCATGGTCGATCGCAGAGCGCAAGTACACCAAGGGTACCAAGGTCAAGGGCAAGGTCGTCTCGATCCCGAACCAAAACTACGGTGCCTTTGTTGAGCTTGAGCCGGGCATCGAAGGCTTGGTCCACATCTCTGAGTTGAGCTGGTCCAAGCGCGTGAAGCATCCGCGTGATTTGCTCAAAGAGAGCGACGAAGTTGAGTGCATCGTGATTGATGTCGATGCATCGAATCGCCGGATTTCGCTCTCGATCAAAGACCTCGAGCCCAAGCCATGGGTCTTGTTTGTCAACGAGTTCAACCCTGGAGACAAGATCTCTGGCAAAGTGCGCTCGATCACCGACTACGGTATCTTCATCGGTATCCGCGACGGCGTGGACGGAATGGTCCACAAGTCCGATCTCTCGTGGACACTCAAGGTCAACAACCCCGCAGACCTGTTCAAGAAAAACGACGACGTCGAGGCGATCATTCTTTCGATCAACCACGACGAAGAGAAGGTCTCGCTTGGTATCAAGCAGCTGCATGATGATCCCTGGAATCGCATCCCCAACGACTTTTCACCAGGTCGTGAAGTCCATGCGAAGTTCTTGTCCCTCTTCGAGGG
>JANNCG010001147.1:0-2306 GCA_031386385.1 Myxococcales bacterium | reverse complement strand
CGTTGACGGCATTTCGCTGACCCGCAAGGTTTGGACCGTCACGGATGCCAATGTGGACAAGCGCGTTGAGAATCTTCGATCGATTCACGCAACCCTTCGCACCCCAGAGCCCGCGCGTAGCGTGCAGGCAAGTGACAGCGTAACGCTTGACTATGACGTTGAAATTGATGGCGCCGAGAAGGCCGACCTGAAGCAGCGCAACCGCACCGTCGAGGTGGGCAAAGGCAAGCTTCTTGAAGAGCTCGACAACGCCCTCATCGGGATGAGCGTCGGCGAGAAAAAAGACGTCACTGTGACGTTTGGTGACAGCCATCCACGTGAGGATCTCCGCAACAAAGCTGCGGTGCTGAAGGTCACTCTGACCGAGCACCGTGAGACCGTGTTGCCGGCGATGGATGATGAGTTTGCAAAAGATGCAGGCTATGAAGCCCTCGCTGGGATGCGTGCGAAGATTCGTGAGCAGATTGAAAACGAGGCGAAAGAGCGCGGCGAGCACGAGCTGCGTGAGGCCGCGATCAACGCACTGGTCGAGCGAAATCCGATCGCTGTCCCGCCTTCGTTGGTTCGCAACGCTGTCAATGTTGTTGCGCGCGAGATGGTGCAAGACGCACGCATTCGCAACGCAGCGTTTGACGCCAGCGCGATCGTGAAGGACGCCACCGAACAAGCAGAATCACGGGTTCGTGCAGGTCTGTTGCTCGCTGAGATCGCTCGAAAAAACGCACTCACCGTCACTGACGCCGACCTCGAGACCCGGCTTGAAGAGATGGCAAAAGAGACCGGCAAGGCCGTCGCGCGTCTTCGTGCAGAACATCGTGACAACGAACGTCGAACAGCACTTGCCAACGCAGTGCTTGAGGACAAGGTCATGAAGCACCTGTTGTCGATGG
Source organism: Myxococcales bacterium (assembly GCA_031386385.1). GTDB lineage: Bacteria > Myxococcota_A > Polyangia > Polyangiales > JANNCG01. The sequence continues at coordinate 1,416 of JANNCG010001147.1, read as the reverse complement.
TAAAGGTTGAAGATGTTGCTTCTACCGAAGCACTTGACGATTAAAATTTTTGCGTAAGAAAAACACTAAGGAGTGCGATCGTGAGCGATTTTCCGGTCAGTAATTTCATCCCATATCCGCAAGTCATTGAGACCACCCACCGAGGCGAACGGTCTTGGGACATCTTTTCGCGGTTGCTCAAGGATCGCATCGTTTTTCTCGGTACCGAGATCAATGATGACGTTGCGAACATTATCATTGCGCAGTTGTTATACTTAGAGAGTGAAGATCCCGACAAAGAGATCATGCTCTATATCAATAGCCCCGGTGGAGTGATCTCATCTGGACTCGCGATCTATGACACCATGCAGTACGTTCGCTGTCCTATCAGCACGCTCTGTCTAGGCTTTGCCGCTTCGATGGCTAGCGTCCTGCTTTGCGCTGGGACGGCAGGCCGTCGGTTCGCCCTTCCAAACGCACGAGTGATGATCCATCAGCCTCTTGGTGGCACCCGTGGCCAGGCTTCGGACATCGAGATCCAAGCGCGAGAAATCGGCCGTTTGCGCACTTTGCTCAACGAGATCTATAACAAGCACACCGGCCAGCCAATCGACAAGATCAAGGCGGACACCGAGCGCGACAACTACATGGCCGCTGTGGATGCTAAATCCTACGGCCTAATCGACGAAGTTCTTGCGTACCGCAAGGACATCAAGACTCCGACTCGCTAGTTCGAGTTAGAGCTCTGCGCGGGGGTTCAGATTGTTCTGTCCGATGCTTGCCGTCAACGCATTCGGCGACTAGACTGTGTCCACTCAACGCGTGTTCTTTACGCGGTAAACCTTTCATTTACTAAAGAGAGTAATCAGTGCCGACTCCGCCCACGAACAAAGGTGACACTCAAGGAAATCTTGCATGCTCCTTCTGCGCGAAAACCCAACGCGAAGTGAAGAAACTCATTGCAGGCCCAACAGTGTACATCTGTGATGAGTGCATCCAGCTGTGCAACGACATCATCGCTGAAGAGGGTGAGCGAGGGGATAAGCTTTCGCCTGGTTCACCCATTCCGAAGCCTGCAGAGATCAAGGCGATCCTTGACGACTATGTGGTGGGACAGGACCGCGCGAAGAAGATTCTCTCGGTCGCGGTGCACAACCATTACAAGCGCATTGAGGTCAATCAACACGGGCACAACGATGGGATTGAGCTGGCAAAATCTAATATTTTGTTGCTCGGTCCAACGGGTACCGGCAAGACGCTGCTCGCGCAGACTCTTGCAAAGATCCTGAATGTTCCGTTCGCGATCGCCGACGCTACGACGCTGACCGAGGCCGGCTACGTGGGTGAGGATGTGGAGAACATCATCGTGCAGCTGTTGCAAAACGCTGATCACGACATTGAGCGTGCGCAGCGCGGGATCGTGTACATCGACGAGAT
>JANNCG010001120.1:0-2090 GCA_031386385.1 Myxococcales bacterium | reverse complement strand
TAACCAGAATCGCAAATGGTCGCACATCTACCGAGCGAACAGACCGGTTGTTGGCGTGGTCCAGCAGGACACAAATTGCCGCACGCTCCGCAGTTCGCAGGGTCATCCTGTAGCCCAACGCAACGTCCCGGGCATAGGGTTTGATTCGCGGCACAGCTCTGCTGACAGCTCTCCATCCCGAGCGCGCCTGCACAATTGACCGACCCAGCCGGACACACTCGGCCACACATGCCACAGTTGACGGGGCTATTGAGTCGCGTCTCGCACCCATCCACAGGGTCTCTGTTGCAGTTGTCAAATCCTATGTTGCAGGCCAACTGACAGATCCCTGCGCGACAGTCGAAAGTCCCGTGCTCCGCGAGCCCGCACCCGGCGCTGCAGCGACCACAGTGCTCTGGATTATCCTGCAAATTGACGCACAAAGTGCCGCAGCGAGTCGTCCCGGGTGGGCACGCGAGGGGTGCATCGTCAGGGACATCTTCGACCGGGGGATCGGGGACATCCTCGACTCCGTCAAACGGAACATCTGCGTTCACCGAACCGTCGGTTGAACCGTCGATTGAACCGTCGATTGAACCGTCGCTCAAAGCGAGCGGACCATCCACCGTTGCCGTCCCGTCTTTCGCAACTCCTGCGTCCTCATCCATCGGGGCTGGACGCCGGTAGCTCGGTTCACCTACGAGTCCGCACCCAGTGGTGATGATGAACAGCGTTGAGAGCATAGCGGCGCTGAACAGTTCGATGTGAGAGTTGGTTCGAAACACAGCCATATGGACACTCTACCGCACCCTCAATGTCCAAGTCTCTCGCAAGTCCGTCAAACGCGAATTTCGCAACGCGCTCGGACAAAGGGTACGGACCAATCGCCGATCTTTAGTCGTCACAATCGCGTCACCTTCGCTCAACGAGTGTCGAACATTCGCGTGGGTCTGGGCACTCGCCGCAGGCCCCACCGAGCGCGCTGAAGAGCTTGCGCCCCAGCCATACGCAGGGCCGCTCGTCGGGGTGTTGCGTCTGAAAATAGCGGCAAAATGCGCTCGATCTTCGATGCATCAGCGCCCTCGATGAATGCGGACGCAAGGCGAACGAAGCTCTCAGAGACTTCAGGTCCGCTTGGCTCACGAAGCATACGATCGATCATCGGCTCAACGGGCAACGTCACGCCAAGCTCAACCGCAAGAGCGCAGATGTCTTCGAAGTATTCAGTGACTTGCGCCTCCGACAACACCACTGCATTGATCCAGCGAAGCAATAACTGCGGATCGCGCGCTCCGTTTCGAACCAGCAGCTCGGCGGCAAAATCAAGCTGTTGGTGCTCAATGAGACGCTTCACCAGCGTGTGAATCACCGTCTCGGTTTGCGGCGAAAAGGCAAAGCAGCTGAGCGACGCGCGGCTCGCGAAGGTGAGCGCCCAGTCCTCGATCTCTTCGTTGCAGTGCTCGCGTAATAACTGCGTCGCACAGAGATAGCTTGAGTCTTGTGTTTGCCGAACCTCAACTGGATGCGAGAGCTTCTCATCAAGCAGCGCGACCAGCTCGTCAAGCGCGCGTCGGGTGGGCTTTGGCGAGCACAACACGGCAGCGTCATCGGGGCTTAGCCCGCTGCCATGCAGCAACTGGCGAAACGCGAGCGTGTGCTCATCGCGTGGCTGTCTTGCGCTCAACCCGACGAGCCACAGTACGGGAGTCGGCAACGAAATGGCGCCCCAGAGAGCCAACGCGGGGAGGCCCTCAATGGTAGCATTTTTCGGCGCAAACGCTACATACAATGTACTCACTATAGGTTGTGATGGATCCTCAGAAGGCAGCTGCCAATGATCGTCCATGGTGACAAATGAGTACTCGCGCTTGGGCGACGACCAGGTCCCGGCTTTGAGGATGTTCCATAAGGCGCGTCCAGCGGCGCATGTGGGTGTGGCGGCCATCCCAGCACACAAAACCCTCACGCGTGGGCGGTGATTTTGGTCCCGAGCGGGAGACACATGCTCTGGGTTATCTTGGGAAGAATTCTCCGGTGCCGCGACCACGACCGTGACACGTCCGCTCGACCCGCTCGTGGCGGGCATGTACTGAGGACGAGCCCGCGCACGA
>JANNCG010001061.1:0-2925 GCA_031386385.1 Myxococcales bacterium | reverse complement strand
CATGGGAAAACCCAACCGCAAGGTGGACCAAGCCGCGTTTCGCTCAGACGTCTCGACGCTGGGGCGCAAGTACTTGGGCAAGGCGCTCAAGGACATCGAGATGTCCGCGCTGATCACTGATTTGATTCAAGGCGCGATTCGTCACGGGGTAGACATGCCTCCGGACTTCTTAATGGTCGGCAAGACCCTGATGACCATGGAGGGAATCGGTCGCCAACTCGATCCGGATCTGGACGTTTTTACCGCTGCAAAACCACACTTTTTGCGCTTGCTCGCCAAACGCTACTCGCCAGAAAAAGTCAGCGGCGATCTGCTGCGTGCGGCGGTGCGTATGAGCGGTCTTGCGGGAACAATGCCCGAGCAGCTCGGTGAGATCTTAGAAGATCTACGCAAAGGTCACCTGTCGATCAAGACCGTGGACCCGGGACTTCCGATGGCGGCTGAGCGCTTGGGCAAGCAGGTGTACACAGGGCTTACGGTCGCGAGTATGGTCTTTGCGGGAGGGCTGCTACTGGCCGCCAATCACCACGTGTGGCTTGGGTATCTTTTGTTTGTGGGCGCAGGAGCGACGGCATTTTTTCACCAAATTCGGCAGTGGTGGACTGGTTGGCAACTGCGCGACGGTCGGTCCTAGCGCACGTCGTGTGAGTGAAGCGGTATGAGCCATTCGGTTAGGATATTTGCTGCCACAATCGTCTTGGGTGCGGTGGGGACAGCCCTGGCAAAGCCCCGCGACACACACGTTCGAAGCGCTCAAAGTGCCCCACACGCAGCGAACGATGGGGGGGCTTCAGTTGTGCTGAGCGCGAGCACTGAGGGTGGGTTGCCTGTTGTCTCAAGCGTTGCTCCCGAGGGGATGCTGCTTGTCCCAGGTGGGACGTTTGCGATGGGCAACAACGTGGATGGCGAGGGGGATGAGCGCCCGATGCACAACGTCACGGTCGAGAGCTATTATCTCGATCGCACAGAGGTCACCAACGAGGCGTACCAGCGCTGTGTGAGTGCGCATCGCTGTGTGGCTCCTGATCCCCGCAGCGCTGAACTGAATCACCTCGGGGATGACCGTCGGTTTAGACGACCGCAGCAGCCGGTGAGCAGCATTGATTGGAGCAACGCGCGGGCGTATTGCGTGTGGATTGGCAAGCGATTGCCCACGGAGGCCGAGTTTGAGCGGGCGTCGCGTGGGGATGATGGGCGCCGGTTTCCGTGGGGCAATGAGCGGCCCACACCGCGGCACTCGGTGTACGGCTCAAGCGTGAGCCAAGACGTGGGGACTCATCCGCTCGGCGCGGGTCCCTACGGGCACTTGGACCTCAACGGAAACGTCTGGGAGTGGATCGAAGATCGCTACGATCCCTATGCGTATCGACGACCCACCGCTCCGCAGGGTCGTCCCGGCACCTGTCGCGAGATTCTTCGTGCGCAAAACGAGCTACGCGCGCAACACCGACAGGGCTTCACGGGTGCCAACCCTATCCCCACGGAGTGTGAGCGTGTCCTGCGTGGCGGCGCGTTTAACTATGACATTCACGGTCTGCGAAGCAGCAACCGAGTGCATCATCCGGGGCAGTTTCGCTTGGTGATGTCGGGGTTTCGCTGCGCGAAGAGTCTCTAAGTGCGAGTTAGTCGCCGCGATAGATGCACCCCGAGGTGCACGTCTCATGGATCACGATCTGCGACAACAACGGGAGCGAGGGCTTTAAGCGCTGCCACATCCAACGCGCGATGTTTTCGCTCGTAGGATTCTCTAGCCCAGCTATATCGTTTAAGTAATAATGGTCGAGCTGTGTGTGCACGGGCGCGAATGCGTCTTTGATCTCAGCAAAATCGATAATCCAGCCGAGCGTTGGGTCCACGGGACCGCTCACGTGAATGGCCACACGATACGAGTGTCCATGAAGCCGTGCGCATTTGTGCGTGGGCGGGACGTTGGGCAATCGATGCGCGGATTCGAAGGTGAATTCTTTGAAGATGTCCATGAGTACTTAAGTTTAGGGGATACCCAGCAGCTTGTGCGTCTGCAGACTCAGCCGCCACCGGGGGTGCTTGAGACAATACTCAACGCAGGCCCTGATGTTTTTCTGCTTCGTGATGTTGTCGAGTGGCTGCAAAAACCAGCGCCCAAAAGGTCCGTTCGCAAAGTCCGGGGCGCTTGCTAGACGCTCCCAGTGCTCGGGGCTCATTTCTGCTTCGGGCTGTGGATACACCAATTTGATCACGTCTGCTTTGGTGATCACAACTGGGGCTCCAGCTTTGGGACTGAGACACACGTGGTCAATCCCTTCGGGGAGGGGGAGGGTTCCGTTGGTTTCGATTGCGATGTAAAATTGCTGAGCGTGGAGGGCAGCCACAAGCTCGTGATCGAGCTGAAGCGCGGGCTCGCCGCCCGTGCAGACCACATACGGTGTGGTGTTTGAATGCAGCTCGTCGGTGCGGGACGCAACAGCGGCATCCCATACTGCACGCGCGGATTCTGCTAGCGATTTTGCACTCTCAAAACGGCCGCCGCCAACACCATCTGTGCCTACAAACTCCGTGTCACACCAACGGGCACAGCCGCCTTTGCCTTTGTCGCGGTCTTGCTCGCGGCCCGACCAAAGGTTGCAGCCTGCAAAGCGCAAAAACACCGAGGCGGTGCCTGTGTGAAGGCCCTCACCCTGGAGTGTATAAAACAGTTCTTTGACGAAGTAGCTCAACTCCCCCGAGAAACTAGCAGTTTGGACGGGTAGTGGCCTAATTTCGTCCCTCGCTTCGCGTCGCAGACGCACCGCTTCGCGCAAATTAGGTCACTACCGGGTTAAACACCATCAATACAGTCGTACAAAACGCGATACCCGTTGAGGATGGGTGTGGTGTCCATGCCCGCGTTGCTTCGAAGGGTAAACAACACACGCAAGAACGAGTTGGTCGTTGGCTGGCCGGCCG
>JANNCG010000938.1:0-5509 GCA_031386385.1 Myxococcales bacterium | reverse complement strand
CGCGCGGGGCCGCCGACAGACGCACTCGGGCTCGCGCGCCTCGTCCAGGGGGATGTCGTCGTCGGGTGCGTCCGATTCCCAGAACCCCACCGACCCGTCCTCGACGGGCACTGGCTCTGCAGGCAGCTCTGCGCTCATCGGAAGAATCCAAAACCCCGCATCAGCCACGTTGCGCGGGTTGGTCCCAAACGAAAATGCCCCTAAATTGGGCCACGAACCGCCACCGTCCGTGGAATCCTCGCCCATCAAACCGAGAAACCCATAGCCCTCGCCAGAGGGCTCGTTCTGAATGTTGGTGCTCCCCGTCCAGAGCATGTCCCGCGCGCCCACGTGAAACGCGCCAATGCCGACGTGAGCGCCACCCCCCAAACCGCGAACGAAATACCAAACTGTGTTGTCCTCATAGCGCTCAGTCCAAAGCGCGGTGCCATCCGCACGGACCGTCACACCCGTCGCATCGGACCGAAGACGAAAGACCGGCGGACCGTCCGCCCCTCCAGGATTGGGAACCTCCCTTACCGTGCATCCCTCAAGCGTCCCGGTCTCAAAGCGATCAATCGGAGCGTTGGACACTGCGGTACTGCGCGCAGGATTTCGAGCGATTTGATTGCCGTCAAAACGAAGACATTCATCCTCGGCCTTAATGACCCAATACACCGCCCCTGCGCCACCCTGGCGAGGCCGCGCCTTGCTTGCACGAACCATGAGCGTGAGGGTGCCGCTTGGTGCTTGGACCGCAGAAAACGAATCAATTTGCAGGGTTTCAAGCGCCGCGTTCAACGTGGGCTCAATCACAATGGGGCGCCCAGTCAGCGTCGGAAGCGCCGCAGGCACCGTCGGTTCTGCATCGGGGACCACCATGGTGTCCACACGCCCCGAATTGAGGCTGATGGCCCCAATCCCTTCAGCGTACTCGTAGCGCTCTCTGATCCCCTCGTCGGCGACATGGCCAATGGTCCACACGACGGCATCACCCACGGGGGTCGCCTTCATCTCACGAGAAAGAACGCGGTATTTCACCACCTCAAGGACGTCGGTGCCGGTGGTCCATTCCATTCCAACTCGGACTGTATTTGGTACAATTAATATGGGCTCAGAAGTCTTTGCGGTCTCGACATAGCGAACGACACCATCGCTCGTTCTGCGAAAGCGCACTCGGTTTGTGGTCACGCCGCTACCTTCTTGGTAGAGGTTGCCCACACTCTCCATAGCCTCAACAACGTCGCCGGTGTTGCGTACAAAAGTGCGCATTTGCCAGCCAAAACCGCGACCATTCTCACCGCCGGTCTGCGCGATGCGAGTGCCGACTCGCAGAGGTTCGAGGGGCTTCACGTTGGTTTCGCCGGACCCCATCGCGGTCACAACATAGCGCAAAGACGACGTCGGCGGAGCATTGGGTGCCGTACACTGCGCGAGCGATGCACCGCTAACAAGCAGCAATATTGCAGCACGGCGAACGAAAACCTTCATCGCCCAATGCTACCATGCGAGGGCAAATTTCATTCCCTCTGCGACAACCGCGGCTGAATTTCGCAATGTAAACGACAATGTAAACGACAACCTAAAACGCGCAAAGCTCGGTGTTGCTGAGTTCGGTAAACGTGCGAATATGTGCTGCGGAAGGGCGGAATACCACCCCGGTTCGAGCAATATCCGCCATCATTGCGGCCTACGATGCTGTTGGGCCGTTAAGAAAGAGGTGAGCAAAATGCTCGAATTACGCCCTAGTTGTGAGTGCTGCGACCGCGATCTTCTTCCGGAATCAACCGAGGCCCTCATCTGCTCGTTTGAATGCACGTTCTGCGCTTCGTGTGCGGAATCGAAGCTTCAAGGCATTTGTCCAAACTGTGGCGGCGAGTTGGTTTCTCGTCCGCGCCGTCCGGCGGGTAAGCTCGCTAACAACCCGCCGTCGTCTAAGCGGGTGGTTAATCCGCATGGCTGTGCGTAGCGGTCTAACCATTCGTTGGAGCGGACTGCGTTGAACCTCTGGCTCACATCGGGGATCCTTCAGCAGGCTCGCGTGTTAGCCCGCAGTTGGCTCACTCCGCGGTTCGGAGAATAGGCGCTGTGGAGGGGCGGAATCACACCCGAGCTCGAGCAATATGCGGCATCATTGCGGACTACAATGACGTTCGGCGGCGAAGGCTTCGGGGGTGTGATGGCGATGCATCCCGCTTCACACGATGAATCGCTCGACCGCGTGATGCGGGTCATTGACCTCTTTGGCACGCAACCCGACGTGTCGGATGCAGACGTGGTGGACAGGCTTGTGCGGGACGGGGTTAGCGAGACAGACGCCGAGTTGCTGGTCCGGTTCGTGCCGTGCGGCTTGTCCTTCGCGCTGCTGAAGCTCCTGGGCGTCACCAACTTCCCGAGCACGTATCAGGTCCAGAACGCGGCCGGGCAGTGGGTGCAGTTGCCGCTGGCGGCCGAACACTACTTCTCCACAGCGCTGGGCGTCGGGCACGATGTCATTAATTTTGGGTACACGGAGCGGGTCAGCAAGGCGGTGTTCATGGCGGTGACGCTGCGGAGTGCCGAGATGAACGTCGTCAACAAGTACTTCGAGTCCGGGGGCACCAGCGAGCGCTTGGCCGGCAGTACGCTGGGGCCACCGACGTTTATCGGTCTCACGGCGGAGCAGATCGCGGCGGGACGGGGTGTGTCCGCATGAGCACCACGGCGTTGAGAGTCTCGCCCAACAAGCCGATGGTGCCGACTGCGACCAACCAGATCGTCGAGTACTCAGCAGCCCGGTCGCAGCGGCACATCGGCCAGCCGTTCGGCAACAGCAAGCCCAGAGCCAGAGCCAGCGCCCACGCCTCTCGCATCGGTGTCGGCAGCGGATCTAGCGCATGGCCGTAACTCTCCAACTGGTCCGTCTGCCGGAGGCCACCCTGGCTGCATGCTCGGTGAGTGAGGCAACCCTGAATGAGCTGATCTCGTTTCATCTTTCACGGCCGGAGGCCAAGCTCGATCTCGACTGGGCGCCCCACTCTTTGGAGATTCTGTTTGCTCGCGGCACTTCCGTGCGACAGCAATCAGCTCTTCGGCTGGCGCTCGAGGGCGAATCAGATGTGAATGCGGATTATCCACTCGGCCCACGGTCGTATCCGGTCTACAATTTTCTTCGGTGTCTTCGTGCGACAACTGTCAGGCAGGTTGCCGACGTTCTCGAAACCGTTGACTGCAAGACGCTGCTGGCTGGCATCCCAGCCGATACGCGGACAGCCGCCGAGCAACTCTCACTAGGCGCTTGGGATTGTCATCCACGCGACTACTTGGGCCCGCTACTTTTGGCGCTGGTCGCCTTCTATGCTCACACTGCGGCCCTCGACCAATGTGTCGCCATGTGGTGGGACTGACACCGTGGCCCCAAAAGATGCCGAACAAAGCCTCGCAGCAGAATCGCGATGACGTCCTGTGGTATTGAGCTTACGACGAGCCTGAAGCACAGGGTGCGGATCGGGAGGAGCGTGAGGCTTTCGCAAGGTTCGTGCGCGAGATCCCGTCTGCCGTCCTTCGCGAGGTCGCACCGCTGCTGTTCACTCGCGTTCTCTTGCCCTTGGAAGCGGAGCAGGTGTGGGACACGATCGAGCGCGCCTGGGGCCTCGGCCGACGTCAATATTGGTACCCTCTCACCAAATCCAACCACGCCCAGGTGGAGGCATTCGAAGCGCAGTACTTTTTGCACGCCGTCACTCTCGAACGGTTGAGAACTATCCTGACAGAGCGAGGCATCACACGCGTCTGGGAGCTGCGGGAATAAGGTCCTGAGTACGAGCTCGACGTGCAGCTCGTGGAGCCGCACTACAACCTGGCTGAGGGCATCTGGACGTCGCGTTCTCTCGACTGGATCGTATACGCTTCACACGAAAATTCGATCACGGTTGGAGGCTGGATGCTTGCCGAGGTGAAGCGGGCATGGCCGGAGTGGGAGTGTCACATCTGGAAGACACCTTTCCCGTGATCGGGACGGCAGCTAACGGCCAGCCGTTAGATAGCCTGAAGAGCGACGGACCGCGCGACGGCGAGAGTACGAACGGCAGACAATGGACAACGGGCTCACGGACCGGTCGAGTTGAAGTGCCCACAAGTCGGCTATTCTATCGCGCATGACCTCGCTGTATCATCGCAACCCACAAGTCTCACGCCATGAAGGGTTCGTAAGATGGGCATCAGAAATACCTCCGGGAACTCGAAGGCGCGTCGCGCGTGGTTCGCGGTCGTCGCCTTGGTCGTGGGGACCGGGTGCGATCATGCCCACGACCGCGTCGCCCTCGCCCCGGAGGATCGCGCGACGGCCATTGTCCGACGCTGGTCGCGAAATGAGGCGACGGCCGAAGAGGTCGAGGAGTTGGCCAGTCCGTTCATTCGTCTCCCGGCGCCGCTCCTCGTCGAGGCCATGCATGCGCTCGAGACCGTCGGTCAGCCGCGACGCGTCGACAACGCGTTCACGTGCCGCCAGGACTCGAGCGCCGACTCCCCGCTCGAATGCACCATCGACACCAGCGGCGACCAAGGCCACGTTAACTACCAAGCCGGGCTCGCTTGTTGGTACGTCACTGGCGGTGTTCGGTGCGATGCCGCGATCTTGAGCTGTCGCCAGGTGCATACCGGCACCGAAGAGGCTTCGTGCGACGGCCGCGATGTCTGCTTCGCTGCGGAGTCCGGCGGCGTGAGCGTACGGAGCGCTCGTGGTGTACGGCTTGTACGCTCCGAAATCCGTCCCGACATCCCCCACTTGTTGCGCTGCCGTCCGCCCGGCACGTGAACCGGTACCGGCAAGGCCCTGATCCGAATCGATCTGGGAACTGACGTCCGCACGAGGGGCGCTCGTCCCTGTGCGACCGAAATGAACGATGGGTTGAATTGGAGCCCAGACGCGGGTATTCTCGGGCGTATGGGCGACGCGGCTGAAAAATTGTACGACGAAGCCATCAAGCTTTCTCCGGGGGAACGCCGCGCGTTCGCCTTGCGCGTGCTTGCGAGCGTCGGTGCTGACGTCAGCGAGCAGGCCACGCAATCCGAGGGAGGTAGAGCGGCCTCTTGGGAGACGATTCAATCGCTCCGAGGCGCAGTACATCTTGGGGGAAACGCAGTCGATGACTGCGATCAGCTATACGATGGCTGATGTCGTTCTCGATGCAAACGTCCTCGTTGGCCTGCTGGATGGCCGCGATGTTCTGGCCACTCGTGCGAGTGAGCTCGTTGCGCGGCTGCAAGCGAGTGGTTCGCGTGCAGTTCTGCTCGGGGCAGAGGAGGTGTCGGCGTGGAAGTCATGATGCGATTGATCGAGTTGAAGCCAAACAGTGCAGAGAAGGTTCAGGCGTGGTCTGAGCACATCAACGCGCATCGTGCGAACGCGCTCGCATCGCTACAAGCGGAAGGGGTGTCGATTGAATCCTGGTTTTCGCTCTCGTTGGACGGCAAGGAGTATCTCGTGTGCTACATGCGCGCCGACTCCATGGAGAAAGCTCAGCAGGTCGCGGCAACCTCCGAGAACCCC
>JANNCG010000931.1:0-3600 GCA_031386385.1 Myxococcales bacterium | reverse complement strand
TGTGCCCTTGATGGGGGACGTCTCAAGCTCATTTTTCACGCGATCAACGCGCAACCCCAGCTCCATGCTCATCGCGGCGAGCGTGGCTCCGTGACCTCGCATGATCGCTCCATAACAGCTGTTCGCTCGATGGACTCGCACCGCCATCTGTTGCGGCGTCAGGGCGGTGTCTGAGTGAAGGACTCGTGCCACATTCACCAGATACACATCCCCGTCGAGGATCGACTCTTTGACCTGCGCAATCGCGGCAAGATGTGTTTGTTCGTCGGTCTGACTGTGCACTGAGATCTCAGCGATGGGCTCTAACGAGTACTGCGAAGCGCTCAACCAGAGATCGCTCAAGCGTTGCTCGGCGTTGGCATCGCGCGCGCAAACTTCAACGCGCTGATCGAGGATCGATGCACGCAGAACGGACGAAAACTGCAACAGCACCGCGCGTGGGGCATAGTCTCCGTTGGGGCGTTGGTCGTCGTTGGCCCCTGGCTCATCCCCTCGCATCGCGTCGTAGCTCAGCCAGCCAAGCGAGAGCGGGCACCAGGTCGAAGCGTCGAGAGAGGGTCGTTTAGTGCGAGAGGCTTCAATCGCGGCGGCGAAGGAGGCAAGGGCCGTTGACGGCTCGTCATCGCAGCAGATCGAGCGCGCGTCGGCGCAGAGAAATATGTGGGTTTTGTTGCGCCAAACGGACACCGACGGATCACGCGTTGTGGCAACGAGTGCGCGAAGAAACATCTGGTCTGCGGGGCACGGATCGAGTGTGATCAATGGTTCAACCGATGTGAGCTTGTACCGCAGGCAACACGGGGGTAGTACACTGTTTGTGAAGTCAGCTGTTTTCAGGGCCGCGCTCTTGGGCCTGTGTGCACTCAGTACACTCGGTACGGGCTGTGGTCGCGACATCTCGATCAACCTGCAGATTGTGGCACCCACGGACATGAACCCGTTTATGGGACCCATGGCCGGGACCTTAGTGCGCGTGGGATTTGAAGGCGATCCGCTGTCCGTGAGAGAGATGGCGTACTCAAGCGGAATGACGATCGCGCTGGACCCTCGTCCCACGGACATCCGCTCGACTGCGAGGCTTCGAGTCGATCTGCTCAGAGACAACGTGATTGTGGCGCAGGGGTCCACGCCACCGATCGCATGGTCTGCAGTTGGCGGGCAAATGCTCAGGGTATTTGTTGCGCCATTGGACCGAGCCCTACCAGCACCGGGCGGCCCGATGCTCACCGCGCGAGCGGACTTTTCGCTCATTGATTTGGGTGGCGCGGGTGTACTCGCCGCGACGCTCCCGCCCGGAGTGGCGACGGGAATTCCGGACACCTATTTTTTACCCTCGCACCGCCAGGATCCGCACACGTTTGACATCAGGGAAGCTTTTGATGGAGACACTGCGGTGGTGCGGATTTCGGGCGCATTTTTGCTGCAACGTGAAGCACGCGCGCGGTTGATCACAGGCAACAATGACATGCTCACAGAGCCGACGGTGGTGGCTGAGCGTCGCTTGCTTCGGGCGCCAGGTGTTGCGCGGAGCACTTCTGAAGAGGTGTTTCTGCTTGGCGGAAAAACTAGCGCGAACATGTTGAGCAACCGGATTGACCGAGTCGATCGCTTGGGCAACATCACTGGGACTACGGATGTGCTCACCACGGGCCGCGAGCGGGCGGGCGTTATTCGCTTGCGATACAGCCCAACGGCGAGTGTTTCTCCAATGTTTTTTGTGTTCGGAGGTCAAGATCCGCAGTGCATGGGGTGCACCTCTGCCGAGCGTTGGATCCCAGGGAACGCAGCAATGCCATTGATCCTGGGGCCAAGTGTTGATCAGCGCGTTGGATTCTCTGCGATGTGCTTGGCATTCGCCCCGGGAACCGGAGACTCGGTTGTCTGCTCACGTATCTTGATTGTCGGTGGCTACGATCGGGTCACGGGTGCGCTGGCCACCGAGGATGTGCTCGTTGATGCATCGCGGATCATTGACGCAAGTCCCGACGTGGTGCTTCGATCTGAAAATTTGCTGACAACTCGTCGACGCGGCTTGCAAGCGGTCCTGGGTCGTGACGGCAGTCGCGTGGTGATCACCGGTGGTACCGACGCGATGGATATGCCTGTGTACTCGATGGAAGTGCTCGGTGTGGCAGACCTCGCGAGCATCACTCGCGTTGCGCAGCAAGACTTGCTCGTGAGCAACCCCGCGAGTATTGCCATGGCGGACGGGAGCGTGATGATCGCCGGCGGGCTTGATCGCGCGAGCAATATGCCATCGAAAGGGATGTGGATCTTGCGCGGACCGGCCACTGCGCTTCCCCCTGCAACGAGCAGGTAATTATCTCACAAAAGTGACGCGACCAAAGCGGCGCGAGAAGTGAAAGTTTCCCTGGCCCATGGTGGGCGACCACGCGAGCGAGTCTCCCTGGCCATCGCGAAACGAGTACACGTTCATCTTCCACACATCCCCCGCATGGGGCGGAACCGCTGCGCGATCTCGGCCCTCAAAGTTGCGCCACGGGACCGCCATCTCAATCACATAGCTTCGACCCCGCTCGACCCTCGCGGACGTCTGCATTTGCGTGACCCACTCTTGGTGGCCAAACCTCCGCTGCCCATCGGTCCCCATGGTGATGGGCGAATTGTAGTCGTCGAAAAAGGTCTCCCAGCGCGCGCCCGCAGTGTCTACTTGCAGCTCGTAGTAGTGCAGGTTGTCCTCATGATTTCCTGGTTGAATCATCAACTCGACGGCGCTGGAGCGCTCCCACAAATGCGGGTCCACGGTGTCGCGCGCAAAGGGTGTTGCGGGATCTGGATCGTTGACCATCACTCCCACATACAAGAACTCATCGGACCAGAGAAACTTCGCAAACCCATTCACTCGCGAGCCACGCTCGGGGTGACCATTGCCAGGATGCACAAGTGCGTGTGTGCTTCCCGCCTCGCTCCAGCGCGCTTCACTTAGCGCTCCGTCCACAGTGATCTCGCCTGCGTTGATGTGCTTCGCGTTGAGCGTGGGAATCGTCCCATCACTGCGGTCTACAACGGTCTCTCCCGCTACCGCAGTCGCTCGCGGGCGACAGGCTGGGAGGATCACGGTAGCGAGCAAACAAAGGCGAATCGCGCGCAGAGAGAAGGTCGGTTGAAGGGTCATTCTGCGCGCAAGGTACCACTCAATCGTGGAGTGTAAAACGAACTATCAAACCCCACTCACGGACCGATGGCGCAGATGGCTTAGCCTCCTCGTACCCTGCGATGAGGGCTTAGCCTCCTCGCACCCTGCGATGAGGACTTAGCCTCCTCGCACCCTGCGATGAGGGCTTAGCCTTCGTGCACCCTGCGATGAGGACTTAGCCTCCTCGCACCCTGCGATGAGGACTTAGCCTCCTCGCACCCTGCGATGAGGGCAAGCCTCCTCGCATGTGCCTTCGCGCAAGGAGCGCTCAGGACCCCCATCGTCATTGGCATTCCTCGGGGTTGGTGGGCGATGCTCTTGCTGAACCAAAGCGTGCGGTCGATCCACCAAACTTGAACTTGGACGAACTCCGAGACAATGAGTTTCACACACCCGAAGACTCTACGCGCACAGCATCTCCAACGACCCCCGAGGAATGCCAA
>JANNCG010000903.1:0-2518 GCA_031386385.1 Myxococcales bacterium | reverse complement strand
GTTGGCACGTCCATGGTGGCGCTCACGTCCATCGCAGCATCCATCGCGCCTCCGTCGGGTGTAGTCGCATCACCGCAGGCGAGGAGTACAAAAGCTAAAAGTGTCGTCAAGCATTGAGTGTTCATAGGTTTCCTGGATCATTTCTGCGAGACTTTATCCACTTTGATTTGAACCGCGAATTTTTCGATACTCGCAAGAGCGAACGAGTAGCGGCTCCGATTAGTCGGTGTTGCGGTGAGCGTCTTCCGCCCCGGCGTCGAAAAATCTTGGCACTGGAAGCGCCCCAAACACTTCGCAGGAGGCGCTCACTTTGGGAGCATGGTTGAGCGCTTGCAAACGGAAATAGGAGCAGGATCCAGGCATTTCATAGCAAACGTGCCGAGACGGCCGCCCTTGAGTGAAACACTCAACACGGAAGGTTCGACGACAAAACCGCACTTGAATTCGGCGGCCCCCGGGGCCAACCACAAAGCTCCCCGTCGATTCGCAGTCTCGCAAGCTCGGAAAACATGCACCCTGTGGATCAGCCCGGCGAGCCACATCGCAAAACCATAGATCGCCCCTCTCTCTCTCCGTTGACCCATCCATCTGAGTCACATCGGGACTTGAAGCATCCCCAAACGCAGCGCCGCGAAATCGGGCGTGTGCTCCCACGCTCGGCGAGAAAGAGAAGCCATCCGCCATCCAACCCAGAAGGGTCATGCATAATGTTCCAAGAACTAAGTATCTACGGTCCATTGAACGCGTTTGAGAGTAAAACAATGAGAAGAATGGTGGGTCGTGCCCAAGTTTGGAACGACTCTCGGCGAGTCACCCTTGATCCGGATAGGGATCGAACAGTAGCTCCTGCCAAATTTGTATCATTTCCGTCGATGACGGAGCGTCCGAGTCGTCGGGACTAGGGTCGACCGCGTCGAGAATTGTTCCATATTGAGATCCACCGGTGCCTCCGCTCGGATCCATGGGCTCGATGAGCCCTCCCCCCACTCCTAATCCGTCCCAAAAGCGATCTTGCTTCGCCAGGTGCAAGGCCCGGAGCGCCTTCCTCGCCGTCGGGAGGTGGAGTCAGTTTGGGGTTCTTAAACGGCCCGTAGAGATCATTCAGGGTAGCACCAAGCCTGAGGTAGTCCTTGGTGTATGCGTCGTACTCATTTGCATTGGCTTCAAGCTCAGCCGCACCAGCTCCAGTGCGGTTAAACCTGTCTACCAATTTGGCGCGGTCACTATCGAGACTCGCCCGGTGCTGCAGATTGAGGTCCATTGCTTGCTCAAGCCCGAGGCGCGACGGAACAGCGCCTGCCGACTGACCCGCTGGATTGCCTCCGGGACCCTTCGAATTGAAAAGTCCCGCACCAAACCCGACCATTCCACCACCGATGATAAACCCATTATGACTCGCTCCACCGCCTCTGGCTGCGCCGAGGATTGGATCTTGCGCGAATTCTCCTCCAACGCCAGAGCGGGCAGGAAGCGCACTCCTTCGGCGGCCAACCGTTCGCAGATCTGTGGTGCCCGCAATAGTTCCCACTGCGTTGCGAAGACTGGCGGCGCGCGCACCGACTTCATCCTGCAAATTTCTAAGGCGAGCTCCATCGTTGCCGGACGGACCGAGCAACCGAGCGGCCTGCTCAGGCGAAATATTAAACTCGTGATCAGCTAGTCCCATCGCAAACCTCCTCTCGACGTCGATCAAAACTCTTCATCGCGTCCGCCCACAGACTGTGGCGATCACGTCAGCGCTGTCGCCCGTGGTCTGCATCACGATACCCAACCGAACAAACGCACCTCGCGCTGCCGCGCTTGTGCTCATCGGCGTCTCGCTCAAGATCTCGTCCGTCGGCGCCGTGGCTGAAAGCACCCCGCCCGTAAGAGTCGTGTACAGCACCCAGTTCTTGTTGTCGTTGGAGTGATAGATCTTCACCAACACCTTCGCGGTGCCAGAGTTTGCGCGCGAACTGTGCAAATGAACTGCGAGCGTCTCGGCGCTCCCGAGCATGTCGTTAAACGACACATCGGTGTATTGCTCGGTGAAGTACGCGGTCGTGTTGAACACTTGACGATTGAATAATCTCATGGTTTTTTCCTTCTGAATAGTCGCGCACCCGTTTGGATGCGTTTTTGTTTTGTGCTGAGCCATCTGCCTACACGTCGCTCTCTCGCCTCACGCGACAACCCGCACCGCGCCCGATACGCGTGACTCGTCCTCCGATTGCAATCGTCGGATCACCACGCGCTTCGGACACAACCGGCTCGGCCGCTTGTGCCTTGGACACAGTGTTTCGCTGCACAAACGCCACTCTCGTGACCCGTGCATCGCAACACTTGCTCGAATGAAGAATCGAAAAACTTCGCTACGACAGACAACGAACCCCTTTGGTTCGTCTAAGTGAACAAATTGTTTCACGAATCAAAAAAACAAAATCGTCACAATGCAATAATTGATTGTTTTTTTTTTTTTTGATTCGTGAAACAATTTGTTCACTTAGACGAACCAAAGGGGTTCGTTGTCTGTCGTAGC
>JANNCG010000902.1:0-7598 GCA_031386385.1 Myxococcales bacterium | reverse complement strand
GGTCAAGATGACCGCAGGCCCATTTGGTTTACCCATGAGCGTGATCCGTCGCAAGACAATATCTGCGGTGCTTCGATTTGAAAGCGGGTCATCGTGGTTGTTGAGATATGCCAGGAGCAACGCGCCGTCAGGAGCTTCTGCGCTGCCCGAGAGTTGGGTAAGCACTGGCTCGCACGCGTTGTGAGCCAGGTCTGAGACCACGGCTGGGGCGCCAAGAATTGCCGGCGAGCTCTCACTCCATCGGCTCGAGACGATCCTCATCCGGTCTGGCCCTGTGCTCGTCCAAAAGAACAGTACGCCGCCGGGAACGTTGATCGCGCTTACGTTGTCGTCGCTATCGGTCTGGACGGGGGCTTGAAATACCCGAGCGACGGTGACTCCATCGCTCTGAAATATCCTGCGAAATCGCTGATTGTTTTCACCTGCTTGCAGGTGTATAAGCCATCGGTCTCTCTCGGTCCCAGCGCCGCGGACGCCCGTGAGTGCGAGCATCACAAGAGAGTCATATACATTTGGAATTGTATCTGTCGCCGAGATCACGTTTTGTGCAAATTGCACCCGTAGTTTATGCGCTTCCCTATCGATCCAGCTGACCGCGCGCTTCCCGCCAAGAGATTGCGCGAAGGCTCTTTGATCGATCACGGCAGATGTGGTTGCCCCCGCGTCGGTGCTTGAGACAGCTACCTCTGAGCGAACGGCCTGGCACACCGGGAGAACCACCGATGCATCGAGCCCTTCACCGAGTGTGAAATCGAAATCGGCGTCATAAGTGGGTGGCGCGACTGCGGGATTTTGCGACGGGCGCCCGCCCGTTTGGCAACTGTCGCTGCAGGCGGCTTGAAAGATCGCAAGCGAGAGAATGGCCGTATGGCGGCTGGATTTTCGCAGCAATTTACGCTTTGCGCGCGTGCGAACGAGGTACGCTTGAGGGGATGAAACGAACTCAATGGCCATTGGCGCTGCTATCGATCTTAGCTCTTACCGCGTGTTCACCAAGCAATCCAGCGAGTGATGCACAAATGGACACCGGCAACGCACCGACGGATGTGCCGGGGATGAACGTTGATATTCCGAACCAGATGGGGATGGATGCGATGGACGATCGCCAGGATGTCCCAACGGTGATCGAGGATGTCGTGCTTGGCCCTACGCTGGTGCGGTTTGAAGTGCCGCGACCGATGATCGTGCCCAATCAGTTTTTGCTCCCATGGCCGAGTGATCTCGCCGTCGACGGAACTGGGGCGGTCGATTTGCATTTTATCCCCGGCGTGATGACCGCTGAGCTGACCCGCTCGTACGTGGACTTGTTAGCCGGAAAACTTCGCGGGTACTCCCCAATGACTGCCACGTACTTTCGCCTCTCAAGTCCGATCAACCTTCGGTCGCTTCCTGGCAGCGGAGATGCGTCTATTGTCGCTGGTGCGAGCGCTTACATTATCGACATCGATCCCATGTCGCCGACACCGGGCCGCCGATGGCCGGCTGTGTACCAATTTAGGGATCGAGGCAATCGGTTTTTTCCAGCCAATACGCTCGCTGTTGCGCCGGCGCCGGGATACCCATTTCGCCCGCTCACACGTTATGCCGTGGTGCTCACCGATGCGCTGCAAGGTGCCGATGGCACGCCCGTCCGCGCAGACTCAGACTGGCGCGCAATTTCTGACGTGATGAACAACGATCCCACACTCGCCACCGCAGCTCGACCGTATCGCGCGGCACTCATGCGGCTTCGAGCCTTGGATGTGGACACATCGCACATCGTTGCGCTCACGACATTTGTCACCAACGACCCCGCTGCAGAGTTTTATCGGGCGGCGGAGGTGACGCTTCGACCCACCACGCGTACCCCAGCGATCAACAACATTGTTCGCTTGGGTCAGTCGCAAAACTACACCACCTACGGCGGAACCTACGGTCCCAACCCTGTATTTCAACAGGGAGAATCGCCCTACAATGCAGAGGGAAGCGGGGACTTCGTTCTGGACGCAATGGGCACTCCAGTGGTGCAGACCTACGATGAGGCGATCCGATTTGTCCTTAGCGTTCCGAACGGCGCAGCGCCTGCTGGTGGGTGGCCGATCGCGATTTATGCTCACGGAACCGGCGGCGATGCGAACTCCTTTGTCAGCGATGGAACCGCTCAATCTCTCGCCGCTGAGGGCGTTGCGTGTTTTGGCTTTGACCAGATATTTAACGGTCTTCGAACGCGTCCTGGCGGCACCCCAGAGACGCAGTTCTTTAATTTCGTAAACCCTTTCGCGGCGCGATCGAACAATCGCCAAGCGGCGATCGACCTGGTGCAAGCCGGTCGCCTTTTGCAAACACTCACCGTCTCCGCTGCAGTCTCAGGTGCTGGAGAGATCAGGTTTGATGGCAACAATCCCATGTTCTTTGGGCACTCGCAGGGTGGTCTCAACGGCCCCCTGTGGCTCGCAACGGCGCAAGGGCCCGCCGCAGCGGTGTTGTCTGGCGCCGGTGCCACCCTGGCGTTGTCGTTGGTGTTGAAGACTGAGCCGATTAATATTCCAAACGTTGTGGCGGCGTTGCTTGGGGTTCCACCGAGCGATTTGTCGCCGCTACATCCGGTCGTGACGCTTGCGCAGACGATCGCTGATCCAGCAGACCCCGTGCACTACGCTCGCAATATTATTGCTGAACCGCGTATGGGCGGGTCGGGTCGACACGTGTTTATGACCCAGGGATTTCTCGATCGCTACGCACCGCCGGCGAGCATCGCGTCGCTTGCGGTCGCAATGGGCCTTCCGCTCCTTCTGCCAGTGCTTCATGCGGACACGACCTCGGTGCTCTCAAATTATCCCCGAGTGTCACTTCCGCAACGTCGCAATCTCTCGATGGGAGCCGTGACCGGTGGTTGGCAACAATTCGACGCCCCAGCGGGCCGAGATGGTCACTTCGTCGTGTTTGATGTCGCAGAGGCCCGGAGTCGGGCAGCACGTTTTCTGGGGAGTTTTGCAGCAAATCGCGCTATGGGACCGATTCTACAGTAGCGGCGGGCGCTCCGACCGACAGGGGACGCTCGCGCCTCGGCCGCTGGCTTAAGTCGCAGTCCCATAACTGCACATCGGCGTGATTGCTGCGCGGGTCTTCTGCTTGACGACTGAATGGGACGGAGGGCATCAATCGCCAACCATTCTCCGTCAGGATAAGCCCTTCGATCCACGCGCCCCAAAAGGCACTTTCTCCCGAACCCACGATGAGAAGTCGATCCACAACCAAAGCGCGCGCGCGCAAACCGTCTGGACCGTTCGGCTCAGCGATGCGAACACCGCGGGCGCAAAATCCGACCAATGGCGACGCACTCAGCGCACGAAAATGAATCCACCGAGGTTCAGAATCGCTTGGCGCCACACCGACATTTACACGAAGCAGTCGTTCGCCGGCGCTCTGAGAGAACAGCGATGGCACCTGATCGGCGTGGATTCGAAGTGAGAGAAATCCGTCGGATCCTTCGCGGGCCAACGTCTGGTGCAATAACAACGCAGCGCCTCGAAGCTGCTCCGTCGCCCAAGTTGCGTCGGGCCGCTCACCCGTACCCACCGGATCGAGTGGAGCAACCGTTGCGTGCTGAGTAGACCCCGTCACGCAGGCTGTCACACCGAGCGCCAGCGCCGCCGCGGATGAGAGCGCGACCGTGTGAATGGATTGCAGCGCGCGCGCGAACATCAGGGGCCTCGTCCAATCGAATCAGCGCTTGCGCTGCGAGTATATCGAAAGAGAACACCGTCGGCTTCGACCGCGGGACTCAGCTCACTTTGCAGGCGAATTTGCAGCGTTTCTGTCGAACAGTAAGTAAGCCGAACCGTGCCCTCGCCCCGCGCCACAGCGAGTTGTTCACCGTTATTGTTTCGCACCGTTAGCGTCGCCGCACCGCCGGTTCGTCCCACCGTCAGGATCGCCCGCGTGCAGCTTCCAGCACGGATTGTATAGTCACGGGTTCTTGTAGCGAGCGCCGTAAGCCGAACGCGCTCTGGAGCGCCGTCGATGACCCAGCCGTCCGCCGCAGGGCCCACTTGAATTCCGATTGATTCGTCTGCCAATGTCCGTTGCAAGCCCGCGCTCCAGCTCGGCGGTGTGCTGCCCAGAGCAGTGCCCCAAGCAATTTCGCCACCGCCTGCGTCGGCACGAAGCCGTAGGCTAACTCGCTCGCGGTTGACGCCCGTGCAGTGCACGAGGGTGCTCAAACCGTCTGCAAAATTACCACGAGAAATGAGCTCGCCATCTTCAGCGTACAGTGCACTTGAGATGCGCGCCAGGCCTCGACCCATTCCCGCTGCGATGAGCGAGCAGCGGTTCGGCTCCAGCGAGACAGCGACTTCGCGGGACTCTGCCGGTGCCATCGGGACCGTGAGCAGCGGACCCAGCGTAAACCCCTCGCCGCTCCAGCGCGCACGCGCCGACTCAAGGCGACTGTCGCCCGTCGCGTTAGAGACTCCGCCCATCACTCGCTCGCCGAGCCAGAGCGTGTTTCCGCCGCCAAAAGTTGCCGCATCGGCAGCGAAGCTCTGCACGACGACGGACCCTGCAGCGTCGGCCGTCACCACCGCTCGAACGGTACTTGTCATCCCAGGACAGAACTGCGTACTTACGTCTCCGCGAGTTCGTCCATCGCGTGCGATTTCAGTGCCGTCACTGTCAAATACATGGAGCGCTAATCGAGGCGCTGCGGCGTCCGAAAAAGCCGCGACGGTAAAACATCGATCCGCTGAAACTGCGAGTGGCACGGCCGTCGTTCCTGCTGCTGCGAAATGCAAACGCATGGGATCGTTGGCGGGGATAAACCCTCGGCGCCCAAGTGTTGCGCGCAACTCTAACAAGCGCCTCTCGCCATCGCCACTGTTTGCGCGGGTGCTGACAGCGGTTCCGGGACGGCCGCCGACTGCGGTGATCAGCGCGTCCATCGCGGTATGCTCACCATCGTACTGTGCGATGACAAACGCGCCGTCGCCGTCAAATGCCTGCACAACGTGGTAGACTCTGCGCGGTTCTTGCGCGCAGATCTGCACCGTGGGATGAGAATCTGGTTCGACATCTTCGACCAACAACTCGCCGGCTTCGTCATAGACACGAGCGTCTAGATCCCCGATGCCTGCTGAAGCGTAAGCGACGATGGCAACGCAGTCACCCGCGCTGAGGTCAACCGCTGTCGTCAGGCTCTGCCGTTCGGTAAGAAATCCGCTGGCCAAATAGCGCGAGAATCTGGCGCCACGCGGCGCAACGGACCGAGTCAATGCGTCGACTCGCTGGGCGAGCAACGTTGGAGGTCGCACAGCCACTGTGGGCGTCGGGACCGCCCCTGCGCTGCTACCCGCGATGGGCGCACACTGTTGCGCCACACCGCTTTGCACCGCCGTAGTGCGGCAACC
Source organism: Myxococcales bacterium (assembly GCA_031386385.1). Taxonomy (GTDB): domain Bacteria; phylum Myxococcota_A; class Polyangia; order Polyangiales; genus JANNCG01. The sequence goes on along the minus strand of JANNCG010000902.1, from coordinate 2,214 downwards.
GAGAGCGGTCGAAGTAGTTAGCACCGCGACAGGTAGATACGAGCGGAATTTCACGACGATGACTCCAGAGAAAAGATAACAAAGTCACCCCGGTTCGTGCCCGGTCTTGCAACAATGCGAGCGACTTGAGACCTTGATGAGCACGCCCAGAGTCGGGGCAGTTGGCTGCCGCTGGTGTCCGACGCGAGGACGCGATTTTGATCATCGAGCAGAGACAACTCGATGGGTGTTGAACTCCCAACTGCGCCGATAAAAAAACACGCTCCCGCGGTGACCGGAAGCTCACGAATATAGGCAACACCTAATGTGGATACGCGCTCGATAAATCGGCGATGGACGAAGTTTCTCTGCGCCGCAAGGGAGGATAGTTCAAGTATTCCGGCTCGTGATTCGCCTGTATATTCACTTGATAAACTGGGATCGTCGGGGTGTTGAAACCACTGCACTGCGTAGTGCCCTCCAGAGTCCGACGACAGTCGAGCGATGTACCTTCCACCAGTCGAGAGGCATCCCCGGACGAAGGGCTGCGACTCTGGGGTTCGCGTCGCGCCCACAACGGTGCCAGCAGCATCAAGCAGCTCGACGCGCAGGCCTTCGTTGTCGGCGTCGCTCGCGACCTGGAGCCCGAAACACCCCGCGCGCGCGAGCTCTTGCGAGTGCTGTACTGGAGCGTGCGGCTGCAGCTCGCCAACGGTTCGTTCGCCAACCGGGCTGTAGCCGAGCAGAGCCAGCCGAGTGCCAAGTCGGACAAGTGCGTCTTCTGCAGATTGCGGCGCCGGGTCCATCGCAATCGGCGCTCGAGGAGTCCTCGGACCCGTCAGCCCGCCCTCTGCGCGCACCCCGATTGCAGCCGCCAGATCCGGGGCTACAACCGGCGGATTAGCTACGGTCATGATCGCAATCGGACCTGCAAAATCCCTTGCGGTTGCAACCACGGTGAGATCTGCATCACCCCGGACACACAGCCGAACATAGGGGTGTGAATCAGGTCGCAAGTCCTCGACGAGCTTCACCCCGCCTGAGTCGTGGACTGCAATATCTACATTGCCTCCCGCTTGAATTCCCACTGCAACAAAACCGACGCACGCGTCGCGTTCAAGGTGGATACGGGCGAGCAAGGCGTTTTGCGGGGCTAAAAATCCGGAGACCACTGGATCGACAACGATGCCTCCGCGTTCGGCAAATGCCTGCGTGACTGCATCCATCCGAACCTGGAGCCGCGGATGCGTCGGGCGAGCCGGCGTGGCAGATTGCACTCCAGCTAGAGCGGGTGCAGACCGACGGGCAGTGTGTCCGAGGTCATTGCTTAAAGGCGTACCTGCGCTGGAGCGACTTGCAAGGGTCGCGCACGAAACGCAGGCAAAACTCAGCAAAAAATGCAGTACTATCGGCAGTACGGTGTGATTCTGCGCCTCACACATCCGTGCTGCCCTTGCTTTTTTCGAAGCGATTGCGCCGGCACGCGGCGAACGAGCGATCTCGGTAGTGCATTGGATAAGAGCGAACAGTGTTGAAGCAGCGCAAAGCCGAAAAACGGCATGAAGCTTTTACTCGCGAAGCGTGGAGAGGGTCAACGCGAGACTTTTTTCAGTGAAGAAGGAATACAAAGTGCTTCGTAAGCGTACCGGCTTCCCACTCTGCCGGCGTGCGAATTTGCTCACGTCCTTGCCACACTTCGTAGGATTCCGTTCGGTAAACTGTTAGGCTTGGAGGGTGATGTTTTGGAGTCGTCATTCGCTTGCGGTGGTCGCGTTGGTCTCGATGGTCAGCGCGCGCCCGGCCGTCGGCCAAAACCAAGATGCAAGTGTTCGCTCCGATGCCGCTGCCAATTCGGTCGCTGAGCTCACCCGCGGAGGAGACACCGTTGGGTCCGCTCGTGCGTCCGATTACAGTGGGCTTACGGAGTTGATTTGGCGGTCAGTGAACACGCGAGAAGTGGTTCGGACGCGACTGTATTTGCCCAACGGCGCCATCGACGAGAGCGCCGTGAGACAACTTGCTCATCTGTTGCGAGATATTCCAACGGGTCGCTCTTCGCCGGTGGTTCAGCGAACGCTCAAGCTCATTGTCAAGGCCGCCCGGCGTTTTGGTGCGCTTGAGGTGGACGTGGTGAGCGCGTACCGAACCGGTCGCTCGGCTTCGGGTAGGCGTGTTAGGCATGAGGGCTATAACAGCGTTGGGAGTGCAGTGGATTTTAGATTTCCCACCATCGAC
>JANNCG010000843.1:0-3899 GCA_031386385.1 Myxococcales bacterium | reverse complement strand
GGTGTGCTCCCACTGCGCGGACAAACTGCCATCTGCGGTCACCAGGGTCCAGCCATCATCGAGCTCGCGAATTGCGGCGCTTCCGAGGTTCACCATCGGCTCGATCGTCAAGGCCATTCCCGTCTTTAAGCGAGGCCCGGTGCCGCGCTTGCCGGTGTGCGCAACATGGGGTTCGGCGTGCATGCGACGCCCGATTCCATGGCCACCCACTTCTGTGACAACGCCAACGCCTTCTCTCCGCGCAAGCTCTTCAATCGCCGCGCCGATGTCGCCTAACCGCGCGCCATCGCGAACAACCGATATGCCAACATCACGACAGCGCCGCGCGATCTCAACGATGCGTTTGGCCTCAGAGCTTGCGTCGCCGATGATAAACATCGCGCTCGTGTCGCCGTGATAACCATCGACGTTAGTGGTCACGTCAACGTTGATGATATCGCCCGGTTGAAGCAGCTCGCGAGCGCTTGGGATTCCATGGCAGACAACGTGATTTCGGCTCGTGCAGACCGCCGCAGGAAATCCCTTGTACCCCAGCTGGCTTGGCCTCCCTCCCCTCCGCGCCGTGTCATCACGAACGAGTTGATCAATCGCTGCGGTGGACATTCCCGCGCGAAGCTGCGTGCCAACAAAGGCCAGCGTTTGTGCAGCCACCCGACCCGCACGTCGCATCCGTTCAATCTCCGTTGCGCTGAGAATTTCGATCGCCATGCGCAACTACCTCTCGCGAAAGTGCAGCGAGGTCCAATACCGTTTTGGTCTTAAGGTTGTGATGGGTGTTGGTGATCGTTGCGTTCGATCACGCCGAATGGCACCATCGCACCGGTGAGTCTTTCGCAAATTCGCTACTTCGTCGCAGTCGCCGAGGAGGGCAACGTTGGCCGTGCAGCGCAGCGCCTCCGTATCGCTCAGCCTCCAGTGAGCCGACACATCCGCAAGCTTGAGGACGAGCTTGGAGCGAAGCTGTTTGAGCGCACACCGCGAGGGATGACACTTCTGGCACCAGGACGCGTGTTTCTCGATCACGCACGAGCGATCCTCGCTGCGGTGGACAACGCGGTCGTGGCCACTCGCGCGAGTCATTGAAGAGGCAGGTGTAGGGCTCGAAAATCGGGGGGGATGAAAAAATGAAACCGCATTCGTTCTGCGGTAGATCTCTTAACGCGCGTTAAGGATTGCTGCCGTTGTTGTACGTCACGCGAGTCGAAGGCCCTTGACCTTTGCGATCTCATGTAACATAGTAGGTTACGTGAAACGCGATAGTCGACTTTCGGGGGTGCTTCACCTCCTGTTGCATATGGCGCAGCGGTCCGAGCCCATGACCTCTGAGTTATTGGCGCAATCCATGCAAACGCATCCCGTCGTGATCCGCCGCATTTTGGCGGGACTTCGCACCGCCGGTATCGTTGCGTCCACCAAAGGCCATGGCGGTGGGTGGGTCCTTGCGCGTGAGCTTTCGCAAATCACGCTACGTGACATCTATGAAGCCCTCGGTTCGCCGGCGCTGCTCGCCGTGGAAAACAGGACCGAGTCGCCAGGTTGCCTCGTTGAAGCCTCAGTGAACGCACAGTTGAGCACGGCATTTCATAACGCAGAACAACTCCTGCTGACGCAGTTCTCAAAGGTGACCCTCGCATTGCTGAACAACGAGGTGGGCTCACAAGTCGCTTCACACTCGCCTCGCAAATCCAGCGATCCTCACTCAAACCGAAAGAAAAAATGAAGCTGTACGACACGGTCATTGTTGGCGGCGGTCCTGCGGGACTCTCTGCGGCACTCTCCCTTGGAATCGCACGCAAACAGATATTACTTTGCGACGATAGCGCTCCGCGAAACAGCCCAGCGACGCATATCCACAACTTCGTCACGCGCGATGGTAGTTCGCCCAGTGAGTTTCGCAAATTTGTCCTCGGCGAAGCTGATGAAAAGACGCTCATCGCTGCGGGAGTTCGTATCGAGACCACTCCGATCGCTAGGCTTGTTTCACAGGACAATCACCTCACGAGCGTTGAGTTGACCAACGGAACCCGCATTGGTTGCGACGCGCTCTTCGCGCACCCGCCGCAGCGACAGGGACAGCTCGTGCGCGACTTGGGTCTTGCGCTCGATGAGCATGGGTATGTCCAGATTGACCCGATGCGCCGCGAGACATCTGTCGCAGGTATCTACGCAGCCGGTGATCTTCAAACCCGTCAGCAGAGTGCGATCTTTGCCGCCGCTGCGGGCGTGCAAGCTGCCGCCATGTTGAACATGGAACTCACCTCAGAACTCGCGCTCAGCGGTGTGATTTAGCGCCGTGTTGGTGCCTTCCCTCCCAACGCCTCAACGAACATGATGACTATGAAAACACCTCACCACCACCACGACCACGGACACCACCATCATTCTTTTGCCGACGCTGAAGCGCTCGCCCAATCGCTCGACAACCCCGAGCGCGACGCATGGCAACAACCCAACGAAGTGCTCCGTGCGATGGACCTTACGCCAGCAATGAGTGTGGCCGATGTCGGTGCCGGCACGGGATACTTTGCGGTTCGGCTCGCGCGTGCGGTCCCTGCAGGCGAGGTGATCGCAAGCGATCTAGAGCCAAATATGCTGCAGTTTATCGCTGAGCGTGCTGCACGTGAGCGACTACCAAACCTCCGCACGGTCCTTGCGACAGCATTCAACGCTGGCCTTGCACGAGAGAGCGTGGATCGCATTCTCGTTGTACATGTCTGGCACCATGTCGCCGATCGCGAAGCCTTTGCGCGGGATCTGATGGGCGCGCTTCGCCCTGGGGGAAGGCTGTTCATCGTTGAATTTGCGATGGACGCGCAGCACGGACCACCCGAGAGTATGCGGCTCACTCCCGAAGCAACAATTGCGTCCCTTCGCTCGGCGGGCGTTGCAGCGACGATCTCGCCTGCAACCATCGCAGAGCAGTACATCGTTGAGGCCATCCGCGAGTAAAACTGCCGCAACTTCGAGGGGGATGAAAAAATGAAACCGCATTCTTTCTGCGGTAGATCTCTTAACGCGCGTTAAGGAAATGAGGCATCCGCCGAGCACAGGACTTTCGGTGCAAGGCGCTCGACAGCGATTGTTCGGTTTTGTAGCCTGGTGGACCTCACGCATGAGCCCACTGAGAAGCTCATGCGGTTGGCCGCCGCGTACGGTGGATCAACGGAAAGCTTCACTCATGAAATTACGCAGTTTTGTAGGACTCCCACTGGCTGCACTCGTCAGTGCTTGCGCATCCCCGATGCCGACGATGAGGGACGCGGACTTCGACGCGCCAGACATCATCGCGATCATGGAGTCGGGGACCATGGATCGGCCTGACGTCCGAGTGAACGATGTTCCGAACGGTGACGTCACAGATGTTCAGAGCAACGACGTGCCGAACAACGACGTTTCGAACGATGACGTCACAGACGTTCCAACGGTGATGGATGTTCCAAACGTGATCGCAGACACCGGTGTGTGCCCGATGGGAACCATGGTCTGTGGCGCGATGGGTTGCGTCAATGTTCTGACCGACCGCACCCACTGTGGCGCTTGCGGGACGATGTGTCCCGGCGCTCAACTGTGTGTTGCAGGCGTTTGCCGCGCCGACTGCCCGATGCCCAACAGCGTTTGTGGCGCAGGTGCCATGATGACCTGCGTGAACCTGCAGGCGGACATCGCCCATTGTGGCATGTGCGCAAATGCTTGCGTTGTTGCCAACGGCAACCCTGCGTGCGCCAATGGCATGTGCGGTTTGGCCTCTTGCAACGTGGGCTTCGGCAACTGCGACAACAACGCCGCCAACGGTTGCGAGACCAACATGACAAACGCCGTGGCTCACTGCGGCGCTTGCGGCAACGCGTGCCCTGCGGTGGCGAACGGCGTCGCGACTTGCTCGATGAGCATGTGTGCGT
>JANNCG010000836.1:0-17951 GCA_031386385.1 Myxococcales bacterium | reverse complement strand
CCTACGACGTGATCAACTCAAGCGAGGCGCGCGAGCTAGCACGGGGCAATCCCGACAGCTATTTGTACGTCTCTCGCCCTGAAATTGCGCTCGATCCGGCAATCGATGAGCACGAAGATCAGGTCTACGCACAGGGACGTGTGGCCCTCGCAGATTTCATCAAACGAGGAGTCCTCGTACAAGACACAGCACCGCATTTTTATGTCTACGCTCAGGTGATGGGGACCCACAAACAAACGGGACTCGTCGCCTGCGCAACAGTGGATGAGTACGACTCAGGGGTGATCAAGCGCCACGAGAAGACACGAGCGGACAAAGAAGACGATCGCACCCGGCACATTGATGAGCTTGGTGCTCACGACGAGCCAGTGTTTTTGACCTACTACGCACAGGGCGAGATCGACGCGACCATTGCCTCGGTGACAGCGAGCGCCCCGGCATTTGCGATGGCCACCGCGGACGGTGTGCAGCACTCACTGTGGGTTGTGGATCACGCCACTGCAGCAAAGATTCAAGCGCTTTTTGCTGGAGTTGATGCGCTTTACATCGCCGATGGGCACCACCGAAGCGCCGCAGCGTCACGAGTCCACGCGATGCGAAAGACTGCGGCCAAAACGGGAGCCATGGCTGAAGAACACGACGCGTTTATGGCCGTTCTGTTTCCGCACAATCAGATGCAAATCATGCCGTACAACCGGGTGGTGAGGGATCTTCAGGGGCGCTCAAGTGAGGCGCTGCTCGCGGTGCTCAGGGGGATCGTTGACCTCAAAGAGTCCAGCTATGCCGCCCCAACGATGAGCAAATCCATTGGAATTTATCTCGGAAATCGCTGGTACCAAGGCTCGTTTCGGCCCGGCACCTGGGACAGCAGCGATCCGGTCGCATCACTGGACTGCTCGCTGGTGCAAGAGCAAATTCTCGCGCCAGTGTTCGCTGTCAACGACCCACGCAAAGACAAGCATGTCGATTTTGTCGGTGGCATTCGCGGCGCGAGTGAGCTTGAGCGTCGCGTACAGCAAGACCACTTCTCACTGGCTATTCACATGTATGCCACCAGCATCAATGAGCTGATTGCGGTGAGTGATGCTGGCCTTCTGATGCCACCGAAGAGCACATGGTTTGAGCCTAAGCTTCGCAGCGGGCTCTTTGTGCACCAGTTTTAACCAACGGTTGTTAGAGCAAGATCAGATCGTCGTCGAGCAGCTCTTCAGACGCGTCACGCGCGGCGCTTAACGTTAGGTTGGTGTCCATCACGCGCTCTTGCGCGAGGTTCTCGAAATAGATGTGCAGCTCAGGCACACCCTGCACCAGACGATCGAACAGCTCTTTGCCCAAAAACAAGACGGTACTGTTGCGCAATGCGGTCACGGTTGCCGTGGTTTTTGTCTGCTCAATCAGAGAAATCTCGCCAAACAAATCACCGCTCTTTAGCATCGCCAACACGACCCGCTGACCGTGGTCATCGCGGCTCACTTCGACCTCGCCGCTGAGCAGCAAAAAGAGCCCTCGGCCCTCGTCGCCTTCGCGGATAATAGGCGTCCCAGCAGGCGCATCGTGTGCACTAAAGCGCGACGCGAGTTGTGTCCGCTGCGTGCGATCAAAGGGCTTGAAAAGCGGGTGCGTCGCGAGCAAGTTTTGCAGCAAGCGGTCACGGGTAAATCGCTCAAGCGCAACCCCTACAACCTCAAGCTCGCGGGCAATTGCCGACAGCGCTTCTCGGCCAAAAGACAGGACGTCCGCGTCGTCGACGATGCTCACAGTGGCGGTGCGTGGGGCTCCGGACACCAGCGCCATCTCGCCCACGATCGCGCCTTCGCCCAGTGTCGCTAAGAGCACATCGGACTCGGGGGTGACGTCGGTGGCAAATGCGCCCGCGCGCCGGGTGACCCGAGCGGTCCCGCGAGCGACCATGAAGAAGGCGTCCCCTGGCTCACCCTCTCGCAAAATATGCTCTCCTGCGGGGAGACGAAGCAGCTGTACCGCTGCCAACATGCGCGCAAACGCCTCGGGAGGAATCTCAGATAACAGTGGAATCGGAGCCACATTCGAAGGATACCCAGGCAACCCTTCGCGCGTCGTCACGGCCTGCGCTGCGACCTGTCGCACCTGCTCAACGCTCAGCTCATTGGGCACAAATGCCTGCGTCGGAACCTCCGCCTCCGGTGACGCCGGGGTCACCCTCACAGTGCGTCCCAACGCGCTCGACCCTGCCCCATATCGTTGTGCGAGCTGCGCAAGCAGCTCATGCACGCTGGGATCAAGGGAGGTCAAGATCTTCACCGCTACAATTGCTTTTAACGGATATCCTGAAAGCGATGCCTCACGAGCGACAAACGCATAGGCCGCCACTGCGCCCTGCAGCTCACCAGCGGTTAACAGAGCATCGGCGACTCGCAGCCGGGCGTCGAGATCCTGAGGTGCCGAGCGCACCAGCGCGATTAAGCCTCGAAGCGCGCCGTCAATGTCACCGGCACGCAGACGTTGATTGGCGTCTTGAGAGAGGAGTCTTCGTGTGACCATTATTTGTGCTTTCGTTTTGTAGTGGTGCGGAGTGTAGACAATCTCACGGTTGTGGACCCAAGCAACCGATCGCCGTATACTCCCCACAACTTTGGCCCCTGTAGCTCAATGCCCCAACTGTCAGCGTGAAATCGCGCCAACTTATGGAGGCTCAACATGTCCGGGTTGCGGCGTCCGTCTGCCATCCCGAAGTCGTACATCATTAACGCCGTTGAGCGTTGCGATTCCGCGCCCCCCGAGCGAACGTCCACCTGCCCCGCTCAGTGACGACCGCTGGGACGTCTCGGACGACCCTCCGGGGGTGGATTCGTTTGCGCAAACACGTGCAAAAAACCCATCGATTCATCCACCAAAGGCCGCTATTGCACCCCCAGTTGCGTCCCCATCTGAGCCCGACGTTCGTGTGACACCATCGAGTGTCGGCAATATTCAGCAGGCCCGCCCTGCGAACCCTCTTCGTGCCACAATGGCTCTTACCCCTGCGCGAGCCCCTTCTCAGCCACCGCCAACACCGCCAACAAGCACCACACCGGTGATAGGGCCAACGGCACCGCTGAGCACAGCGCCAACACTGAGCCCCACAGGCACCGTGACCATGAGCGCAAACGTTGCAAAAACCCTCGTGGCGAACGCGATCCGCGAGTCCGGCTCGACCCACAGCACGGTCATGCAAACGCAGGCGCAAACCGAGGCACAAAACCCAGCAACCACCTCAACTCCCCAAGCGGGCGCTGCAGCACCCTCGAGCGCTGGCGTGGTTGGTGCAAAACGAGCAGCGAATCCCCTGACAAGTACGATGCTCATGACGCCATCGAGCGCGCCAAGAGCGCCAAGCTCGCTGGGCGTTTCAGAGAAGCGAAGCGACGTTGGCACCAAGACGCTCCTGCAAGCACCGGCGCTCAACGGTCCCCCATCCACCACCCCCGCAATGACCGAAGACCCCAGGCCTTCTGGAGCCAAAGTAGGTGCCACGACGCTGGTGCAACATGGACCTGTGTCGCAGCCACCGGCGACGAGCAAGACACAATCTACCGAGAGAAGCAAAGACAGTGCACCCACTGCCCCAGCAAGCGCGGGGAGCTTCGGCATCAAAACGGCAGCTAACGCGTCACTGCGCTCAACCCTCGTGGGCAATGTGGATCTTTTGCACTTAGGCGCGAGCGCTCCAGCACCCAGCAAATCGATCGTTGCTGAGATTGATGCGGAAGACGGACTTGATTCAACGAGGCCTTTTTCAGCGAAAGATCTTCAAGAAGCCGCGGCTCCGGCGTCTGTCGGTCGAGTGACGCCTCAGCCAGACCCCTCGGGGATGACCCTCGGTCGGGTCACGCTGAAGAGCGAGCCGCTCGCCGAGTCACCGACGAAGAATCTCAACGCACAGACGTTGCTGCACAGCTCTCCGGTGGCTCAGCCGCCCATCGCTGAGCCGACGAAGCACAGCGCCGCGCCAGTGGGGCTGTCGCAGCCTCCTCAGACACCTAACGATTTTGACGCTCTTGCATCGTCGGCAAAAAATAATATCACTCTTTCTGCTGGATCCTCTCGCGGTGTAGACGAGTACGAGACGTCCAATCAGACCGATGCAAACCTCTCGGTACTTCCGTCGAGTATTCCCCCCAGAGCGCTCGCCGCAACGATGGTAGCAAGTGCACAACAGGCGCCTCCACGCACCCCTCCGCAGGGGGCGAGCACTCCAGCGCCAAGTGCCCGTGAAAGCGCACCGCAAAGCTCCCCCATCCGTACGCCTGCCGGTACACCCGCTGGTACACCCGCTGGTACACCTGCAAGTAGTCCCTCTCGTGCTCCAGCGAGCACCGCAGCACAGAGCACTCGACCCGCAGCAAGAGTGAGCGAGCGGCCGTCTGCGAGGCCTAACTCACGGGCCACCACGAGCACTGAGGTGCTTGAGCCTGCACACAATGCGCTACGTATTTTGCTCGGATTGAGCGGACTGACGTTGATCGGGACGGCGATTCCGACCGCGATGCATACGCCCATTGGAGCGGCGACAGCGGCCATCCCTGGGCTCACCGCTCTGCTCATGGCGCTGCTGCCAATGGGATATGCGACACGCGCGTTGTTAGCGTTTGCGCCAGCCCTTCCCGCGATCGCGGTGTACGCCATGGGAAACGGCTCGCACGCGCTAGCCCCCGCGTTGATGCTCACGGCGCTTTGCGCGCTGTGGCCTGCGGCACTGTTGTTTCGTGGGTATTATCCACAGGCACCAAGCGCCCGATTGCTGCTGGCAGCTTCGTTGTTTTTGGGCGTCGGTTGGAGCGTGCTTGAGGGTGGGGGAAGCGCATTTCACACAAATGTCGGGAGCACTTGGCTAGGGAGTCACGCAAGCGTTGTCGCGTTGATTCCCTTACTGCTTTGGTCGTTTGTCTTGTTAATCGTGCGATTTTCTCCCTTGATTTGCAGCATTTCTGCGCTTTACGCGATTGGCTGGGCGCTGCTTCCGTTTTGGTCAACGCATCCTCTGACGGCCATCGCACTCAGCGCGCTCTCAGCGATCACAGGCGCAAGCATCGCAACACTCTGCGCAACGTACACAGCACCAGCGGTCTTAAGCGCGACGAACCCTGCCTCTAAAAAATCTCGCTCATAGCGCGACGAGTGGCTGAGTGTCGCGCAACACCCAATTGAATACTGAAACTTCTTAGAGCCGGCTGTTCCACAAAACGTCAGAGCGTTTTTGCGCGAAATTTTCATAGCGCGCCATCACAAAGAGCGCGTCACTCAAACGATTGAGATATTTCACAACAAACCCACCCACTGGCTCAACGCGTGACAGCGCGATGGTTAACCGCTCGGCGCGACGACACACACAACGCGCGACGTGTAGCTCGGCAGCGCCCACTGTTCCGCCGGGGAGAATAAAATTCTCTAGGAGTGCGAGCGACTCAGACAGCTCATCCATCAACTGCTCCAGCGCATCCACATGCTTCTGCTCAATCTGCGGAACCTTAAACTTCTGTTTGTCCTCCTCAAGAATGCACAGGTCACTCCCGAGATGAAACAGCTCGTTCTGAATCACTGCAAAAGCGCTCGTTAAACGCTCGCACAACCCATGAGCGATCGCCACTCCGAGCACAGAGTTAAGCTCATCTACGGTCCCATAGCTGTCAATTCGAAGCGAGTCTTTGGGGACGCGTTGACCGCCTCCGAGTCCCGTGGTTCCGTCGTCGCCGGTGCGCGTATAAACTTGTGTGATCCTTGGCATGCGTGACGTTGTTATAACAAACCCGCAGCCATCGGCTACTACCAACCACCACCGTTGAGACCTACGCCGCGCAGATATCCAACACGAGCTCTTCCATGACGCGCCACTCAATCCCGCGCACACTGCTCTTTAAACGCAGGTCTGTTGCGGCACAGCGCTCAAGGGCCTTAAAGAGCTGTTTTGCAGACCATCGCTTCACCTGAGTCACGGCTTTGCGCGCGACGAACGGGTGCATTTTTCCTGCGAGAGCGGCAACCGGATCTCCCCCACGATCTACGGCGTCGCGTGCCATTGCAAGAGTACGCACCTGACGGACGACCAACGCGAGCAACACCAACGCGGGTCGATCTTTTTCGCGACTGCGAGAGGCGTTGTCGATCAACGCAAAACAGCGAGGCACATTTTTATCCGCCACGGCCTCAGGCAGCTCAAACGGTCCCGCATCTCGAATCGGCGCGATCACCTGTTCAACGTCTTGCTCAGTAATTGCCCTATCACCGGCAAATAGCGACAGCCTCTCAAGCGCATCCACCAACGCTGCGAGATCGGAGCCGATAGAAAGCAACAGCGATTCTGCAGCACCTTGTGCAAAATTAATTTTTCGCCGCCGCGCTTCGTTGTCAAGCCACGGCTCAAGATCACGCTCGCTTGGAGCCGCCGCTTCAAAGAGCCAGCCGCCCTTTTTTGCGAGCGTTACGATCTTCAGGCTCCCGTGAAGCTTCTCTGTGGTCAGCACCAACACGGATGAGCTCACTGGCGCTTGCGCATAGCGAACAATCTCGTCCCATGCCTCAGCCTTCCACGCGTCTACATTGCGCACCAGCACCAAGCGCATCTTCGCCATCATGGGCAGCGAGCGCACCGCGTCGACCACCGTCGCGGCTGTGACACTCGCGGCTTCAAAATGATCTTCGTTAAATCCGCGTGGTCCAACGCCCACAGTCCCCGCGCGAACAGCGTCTACGGCACGAGTGATGAGCAAGCTCTCCTCCCCAGTCAACAACACAACCGGAGGAACCTTGCCTTTTGGAGCCTCCGCGATGAGCGCTTCTATTCCCATTGAATAAACCAACATTGACCATACACAGGTTTGCTCACCAGAAGAAGTTCTTCGCAGACATTTGCGGTACTCTTCACCTCCCATGCAAGCAGATCCAGAGTCTCTTTCACCCACAGTCGAAGCACGCATCGACGCGACGATTGATCATCACCGTGAAGCGCTGGCGCAGCTCGCGCTGAACATTCACAGCCATCCCGAGCTGCGATTTGAAGAACATCGCGCCGCACAGTGGATCTCAGATGCTGTGCAATCTCTTGCAAAAATTCAGGTAGAACTTCCATTTGGCGGGCTCGCCACGGCCCTCCGCGCGACGACATCTACAAAGGGTCTAGCGCCAGAAAATGCCCCCCGCGTTGCGATCTTGGCCGAGTATGACGCCCTGCCCCAAGTGGGCCACGCGTGCGGTCACAACCTGATTGCCGCAGGAGCTGTGGGTGCATTTGTTGCCCTGTCCTCAGTCATCGACTCACTTAACGGCACCGTCGATTTGATCGGAACACCAGCCGAAGAAGGTGGTGGCGGCAAGATCCTGCTCCTTGAAGCCGGCGCCTTCGCCCACGCCGACGCCGCTATGATGTTTCACCCTTTTGACCGCGACTTGCTCGCGCATCCAACGCTGGCCAATGTTTGGATTAGCTTTGAATTTGCAGGCAAAGCCTCACACGCGGCGATCGCTCCATGGGACGGCCAGAGCGCCCTGAGCGCCGTGACCAACACCTTTCACTTGATTGACTCGCAGCGTGTGCACTTTCGCGACGGGGTTCGGGTCCACGGGTTTGTCACCAACGGTGGCGAGGCGGTCAACATCATCGCGTCTAAAGCGGTGTGTGAGTTTAGCGTCCGCGCGACCAACGTCATCGAGCTCGCGCGTGTGTTAGCGATTGTCGAGCGCTGCGCTCAAGCCGCTGCGCTGGCCTCAGACGTCAAGCTCACCACCACCCAGCGTCGTGGATACAAAGACCTGGTGAACAACATGCCTCTCGCGGATGCCTTTGGTGCACATTTGCAGCAATTGGGACGCAAACCAAAGCGATTAGATCCAGAGGCCGGCGCTGGCAGCACTGACATGGGAGACGTCTCACACGCCGTCGCGTCGATTCACCCCTGGTTGGCGATCTGCGACGAAGACGAGACCACTTGCCATCAACACGCGTTTGCCAAATGCGCAGCTTCACCCCGAGGTATTGAGGCAATGATCGCGGCCGCAAAAGCCATGGCACGAACGAGCGCGCAATTTCTCAGAGATCCACAGCTCCGTGCTCAGGTAAAATCCTCTTGGGAAGCACGCAATCAGTGAGCACGCGAAGAGCAATTGTTTGTGCGTGGGCCCTCTCAGCGCTCATTACTCGCTGCACCACAAGCACGCAAAACACTACCGCTCCCACGTTGCAAAACGCTCCACCGGGATTTGGCTCAAGCGTCGCGCCTACGGATTTGCCTGCAATTTCAGCAGAGAATATTCGCTCGTCCAACACGTTTGTCTGTGATCGCGGGACGTGTGTGATGCCGCTAACTTTTGACACGCCGACGACGCCAGCGGTGATGCGATCGTGCATTATTGAGCCGGGAGCCACCCTTGAGGTCGCAGCTGCGAATAACTTTGATGTAATGGGTGTTGTCGTCGCGAGCGATCTTGCGCTTCGAGGGGGTTCAAGTGAGAGACCGGTAAGCGCTTCGAGTTGGACGGCGTTTAGGCGCGTTGATGGCGCACTTTGGCTTGAGAATTCGCCCACAGGTTCACCCGCCGCGGTGGTGATTGTGGTCGCAAGAACGGTGCTGCAGCAGGTGAGTCTTGCGGCGCGCCAACCCACACCCTCACGTGGGGCGAGATTCATGGACATGGCTCCAGACCCTGGTCCGCGACGGATCATGGCTCCGCAGCCACAGGCACAACCCATTCAGCTCGTGATGCTGAGTTCACTGCAGGTGTTCTCTTGGGGTGCTGGGTCGTTTCGTGCGCGAATTGCGTTTGAGGGACCAGGATCGTCACGCGCAAGCTTAGGAGTCCTTGTGGGTGCAGCTCGCGCCGGAGTCGCCGCACATGTGCATGAGCACTCGTATGAGCTGCTCACGCCGGTGATCGCGGATGGGATGCTGCGGATTCCGAGCACGGGAGATGAGTCGCTGGGGACACAGAGCGTTGTTCGGCCTGGAGATTCACAGGTGATTGCCGCAGGCGTGAGCCACGCATGGGTGCCGGCGGGGACCGTCCCGCTGATCGCAGTGCAGGCATATGCACCGCCGGGGCCTGAGCAGCGCTATCGCAGTTTTTGAGCTCAACCTAGAAGTGTACTTGGCCTTGGAGCCGTATCTGAGCTCGTCCGGCTTCGGGCGTTGCAGGCGCGAAGTTGTAAAGCCCATCAAGCTGAAGCTTGAGCGCGTGCTCAATCGCGTAGTAACTCACCACGGCGCCGACCTCAGCGTTCTCGAGAAAACCTGGATCTTGCGCGAGAACACCCATTGCTGGATTGCCTAGAGCGATCGGAATCACGTGCGCCCAACGCGCTCCAAACTCAAAATGGCTCGGGAGCATGTACGCTAGCTGACCCATGTACCCCCATGCCGAACGCGAGTACTCAACAGGCGTGGCGGCCATGGGGACGGGAGTCCCGAGAGTTCCGGGGCGGTCAGCGAGCCTGAGAATCGCCTCTCCTTGCAGCGAAAATCCAGCCCATTTGAAGAGCAGATCCGCCTCGGCGTGCCAGTAATCATAGCGCCCGAGGCGATACGTGCTCCCCGTTGTACTCAACGATCGATTGGTCCGTTGGTTGAGCGCGGCGCCGAGCCCAATGGACAATCGAGGCCCGGTACGTTTGAAATCCCCCTCGACGTCTGAATCTTCAAATCGACCAAAAGGCTGCACGTTGATGCGGGCAACATAGAGAAGTCCCGAATCAAGGTTGGGTCTGTTGCGCCCCCCTCCGCCAAACACGCCTACTTGATAGCCCAATCTATGAGCAAGAAGGTTCTGAGAGTATAATTGCAAACCGATATCACGATCAAGATTTAGCTCTGCGTTGACGATAGTCCGGTCGGGATACTGCAACGAGCTTGACGAAATGACTCGCTGGCGACTAAACGGAACCTTCATCTGCCCCATGCGAATGGAGAGTGCGCTGTGGGCCTCAACGGCGACCGAGGCATCACGCAATGGGACGAGCAGATCAGGCTCCATGTCTTGCGGCGACACTCCTAGCTGAATATAGTACTGAACCCGACGAGTCCACACGTGACCTGCGAGGGTAAGCCGGGCGCGCCTCACAGCGAACTCAGCACGAATCTGATCGGCTCCGGCAGTGGGTTGTAGTGCGATTTCAGTGGTGAATCTTGTTTGAACACGCGCTCGCAACGTGAGCTCAAAACGCTCGTCTCGCGTGCGAACGGTCACGCCTCGTCCCACTCGTGCTGTCCAATCAACCCCATCCGCAGCGCTCGCTCCGGTGGGCGAGCCGGTCGTTGTGGATGGCGTTGCGCCTGTGGCCTCACTCGCGCCTGGAGTCCACGTCGGGGGCTGATCAAGACTCGGCGTCGATTGCGCGTGGACGCTCGAGACGACGAGCGAGAGGGTCACAAACGACAACACTTGAGTCGCTCTTGCTGTCGCCCAATGGGTCTTCAATCTCATCACCGTCTCCATAACCGATCCTCTCGATTATGGCGAACAGGTTACGATCATGTGACATCACAATTTGTTGGGTATTGCACCACCAAATGAGTTCACAGCGATTCAAGCAACAGAGAACCAGGCTCTAAGACCGCGATTTTTAGCGCTTTTTAGCGCTCTTGTTCGCGTTTGATGCGCTCACTTCGACCTCTTCAGACTCGCCCTCTTCGCCACTGGCGCCAACACGCACGCCCGTCGCCGATTGAGCGTCGTCCGCCGTGGTGCCGCTCTCGCCACCGTCATCAAGCTCAACGAAGGTCGAGTACACCGCAGCGACGATAGGCATAAACGCCAGTGGCGTCATCGCCACCGATCCCGGGCCCAGCGCCGCCGGCACAGAAACCCCGCCCAACAACTTTGAGATCGCGAAATACAACCCCGATCCCAAGAGCATCCCGAAGACACCCTTGAGAATCGAGCCAATCCACGCGCCCTTTTTCCACGGGGGCTGTCCCGAAAACACGCCCGCCACGACCGCCGCGAGTGAGGATAGCAAGTATCCAAACACAGCGCTCTCGAGCACAGTCACTCCCAAAGCGAAGTGAAACAGCGCACCGAGGGCGGCGCCGATCGCAACTCCTTTGAGCAAGCCAAAAATGAGCCGTTTGACCATTGATCTAAGCGCAACGCTGCCATGCGAAGCGCTCACTCGCAACCTTATACGGCGCTATCGAAGAAACGACGGTGTCTGACCGCTGCTCGACCACTGTGCAGACAAGCGACCACGGTCGTTTTGCGCACCCACTTGCAGCCGAAAGAACTCATCCAATTGCAGCCCTTTGCCATTGTTGTCGCTTGCTTCAAGCACTGACACCACCCGAACGGTCCCGTCACCAAGACGCGTGAGTTGCACAAACAACGGGCGAGTGGCTGCGATCTGCTGCACGATTTCTTCTTTCGTTGCAGCGTTTGACGAGCCTGCAGCGACCAACGCCGCCAACCGATGAATCGCGCTCGACGGTGAGGCCCCATCAAGAATCGCGATCACACCCTCAGATCCGGTGACCAAGTTGCCCACGAGCGCCGAGGCAGAGTGCTCGTCCACGTGCGCATAGATCAACCGCTGCGGCCGCATCGCGTTGGCGATTTCAACTGCGCGTTTGCTGTCTTTTCCGACAGGGATGCTCACCAGATCACGGTGCGCGTGGCCAAGCTCAGCTCGGCTCTCAAGCGCGACGACACGCTCGCCACTGTTGGCCGAGTGGCTCGCGAAAGCGGCAACGAGGGTGCTCTTTCCGCTACCTCTCGGTCCCACGACGATCACGTTGCGACGGGCTTCGAGTGCTCGCTGCAAGAGCGTCAAGACCGCAGCAGAACATACCTCTTGGGCCACCAGATCCGCCAGCGCCGGAGGACGTCGCGCTGCGCGCTCAATGGCCACCGACGGAGAGCTTGACCCAGCCGCATAGACGACGGTCATTCGTGCGCCATCGCCGAGCGATCCCTCGACGAAGGACTGCTCGCCCACGCGGGCGACACCCGCGACTTTCAACAAGCGCTCAACCGCAGTCGAGACCGCAGAGCTTGAAGAAAACCAGTACGGACTTGGTCCCGCAGCATCGCCACGACCCACACTCACGCGACCATTCGGTGAGACAAAAATCGACGTCACATCGATCTCATCAAGCGCAAGCTCGATCGCACCAGCGCCGGTCATCTCAGCAACAACGTCACGAATCAATCGGTCGTGGGTCACACCTGCCGGGAGCGAGGTTTTTCTACGTGCGAGATTTTCGACAACGGATCTCACACGAGACCGCGTTGCAGCATCGCCCATCTCTGAGCCATGTGCGTTGACGCCCGCCTCTTTTGCATCCGCGACGATCCCCGCGAGGAGCGCGGCGTATTCGTGACTCGGGGCGATGGGCTCAATCCCTGCGCGATGCGTCTGGATCACCGCGTCAACAACCTGCGAGGAGACACTTAGCGTGGCTGCACTGGGCGTCACACGAGGCGCTTCATTCTGCACGCTCGCGGCGTTGTTTGTTGCTGGAGGCAGCAAAATAGCCGGCGGTCCGTCGTCCGCCGACTCCGTTGACTCAGGCATCGTTGGGCGGGACGGTCGAGCATCGGGACTTGCCGCAGCAGAGGACGCAGTCGCAGGAGCTGTTGGAGGAGCTGCTGGAGGAGCCGTTGTCGATCGCGGACGTGGAGTCCCCCCAACGGCGGGCGCGCCCGAAGACTGAGGCCAGTTTGCCCCCGCACTCGGAGCAGGCGTTGGACGTGATGCGTTTGGGCTTGACGACGCCGTCGAAGCCCCTGCAGCCGTTGCAGGCCCTGCAGGCCCTGCAGGCGTTGCGGGTGTCGCGGGCATTGCCGGTATCCCAGATCGCATCGCGCCCATCGCGGGACGCGTTGGACTTTGAGCTGGACCTGCCGGGGGAGGAGGGCTTGAAGGGCTCCCTGTGTTCTGGTTGGGGCCAGGGCCGGACGGACGCAGTGCGGGTGTTTGAACCGTCCCAAATCCACCAGACGAGGGGCGCGAGGTCATCGGGCTGCCCTGAGGCATCGTCGACGACAAATTGGGCTTGGGCTGCGAGACATTCAACGAGGCGGCCAACGCCGGCGCGGTGCTCATGGGCTGTGTGGACTGGCTCTGCCGTACAGCGGGCCCGCCCGCAAAGGTCGGACGCACCGTTGGTCCGGGCATATGAGAGTCTGGGGGCGGAGGTGGCTGAGACTCGGGGGGATCATCCAGCGGAAACGGCTCCACAAGCGAAGCGGCCTCCATCGGAACCTCACTCCCCTCGCCTTCGCCAATCACTCCAGCGTCGCCGTCAAGAACAACCACAAAGTTGCCCACAAAAATCTTGTCACCGGCGCCAAGCGGTGAAGGCGTCATAATTCGACGACCGTTTAGGTACGTCCCGTTGGTGCTTTTGAGATCAACGACATAAAAACGATCGCCTTGCCGGACCACACGCGAGTGGCGTTTGGACACATTATTTCCTGGCAAAACGATGTCGTTTCCGGGCACGCGCCCGATGGTAATCTCGTCTTTGTCGAACTCAATCTCCTTGGACGCCCCACCTTTTTCACTCACGATCAATTTGAACATCGACGTTTTCTCCGGACGATCATATCGAGCATTCTCAGGGCCCACTCTGTCAAGCATGGACTTTGAATATCACACGCTTTTTTCAAGGGGCTCGCTTGCCGCTGTCACAGCGACTGAACAGCAACTGAAGAGTGAGTCTGCCATTACATCGCCTTCATGAACACGCTCAACCGCAGGGCAGAGACGCTTTGGCATCGTTTTTTGGCCTGCTGCGACCCGTTGCGCGATTGAAACAACACAACCGATTGCAGTGACGGTGCTCGGGGCGTAGGACAAGAGCGTGAGAACTGACCCAATGAGCAGCGGCGTGAGGTTCGAAGGGATTCTTTTCGACCTTGATGGGACACTTGCGGACAGCGCCGATGACATCTGTCATGCACTTCGTGATGCTTTCATCGCCGTTGGGCTCACACCTCCGGCTCAGCTCAGAGCCCTGGTGGATGGCTCTCCACTCGAAGAGCTATTTGCCATTGTGATCGAGGGGCAAAACCACAAGCACTTGTTTGCTCCTTTTGCACAAGCTTATCGGGAAGCCTACGAGCGCAGTGGTCACGTGAATACCAAGGTTTTTCCGGGTGTTCGCGACACTCTTGACGCCATCAGTGCGCTCACGCCAAAAATCTCGCTCGCCGTGGCGACAACCAAACGCGCGGCCTCTGCGCACTCAATGCTAGAGGCGATCAACCTGCAGTCGTACTTCGAGCTCGTGGTGGGCTCAAGCGGGACGATGCTTCCACACAAACCCGAGCCCGATTTGCTCTTGCATATTTGCAAAGAAATCGGCGTCCATCCCGCCCGCGCGTTGATGGTTGGCGACACACTTCGTGACATTGAAGCAGGCAAACGAGCAGGAATGCGCACCGCCGCAGTAACCTTTGGCATGGGTGACCCCGACGCACTGATTGCCGCTCGACCAGACTATGTTCTCGAAGAGTTCGACGAGCTCTTAGTCTTGATGGGGCTGGACTAGCTACTCAGCGAGCAGCTCAATTTTGAAGTCTTCCATCACCGGATTGGCGAGAAGCGACTTGGCGGCGTTTTCGATTTTGCCGCGAACTGCCTCTGCATCGCCATCGAGCTCAAGCTCAATCATCTTGCCAATTCGCACGTCTTTGAGGCCTTCAATTCCCATGGATCCCAACGCCCGACGAACGGCCTCGCCCTGGGGATCAAGCACTTCACGCTTCAACGTCACATAGACTCGGACTCGCATCAATCATTCGCTTTCGTAAGAGATAAACTGCCTCAACACGTATAGCAGCGTCGCCACTTGTTGGGTACCTGGTCTGCTAGGCGGTTGGGCCGAATTCTTTCTTCAGAGCTTGCGCGATGCGGGCAATGGGTTCGCCAAGGTCTGGGACAAAAGCCCCACCAGTGACCCGCTCAAAAGCCTCAATATAGCGCCGCGCCGCCTCAACCCGTACATCATCCGGAATCACAGGAATCTCTCCATCCCCAGTAAATCCCGTCGCTGCCAACCAACGCCGCACGTACTCTTTGTCAAAGCTCTCGGGCTCTTGCCCCGCGCTCATCCGCGAGTGATAGCTCGGGCTAAACCAAAACCTCGACGAATCGGGGGTGTGAATCTCGTCCATCAACACAATGCGTCCGGTGGGGTCCCGACCAAACTCATATTTTGTGTCCACCAAGATCAACCCGTTGCGTGCGCAGTGCGCCTGTCCCCAGGCAAACACTTTGAGTGCGAGTGACTCAACCGCTACAAAATCCGACTCAGTGATCACCTTTTGCGCAATCAACTCAGCGCCCGAAATACTCTCGTCGTGCCCACCCTTTTCAGCCTTGGTGCTTGGGGTCACGATGGGGTGAGGGAGCGGCTCATTTTTGCGCAACCCTTCGGGCATAGCGTGCCCACAAAAAGTGCGATCTCCCCGAGAATATGCTGTCCAAATGCTCGTTGACGTGACGCCAGTGAGGTAGCTCCGAACAACCACCTCAAGCGGAAGTGGCTCACACTCAACGCCGATCATCACGTTGGGATCGGGAGACGACAATAGGTGGTTGGGACAGATGCTCTTGGTGTGGTCAAACCAAAAGCTGGCCATCGTCGAGAGGACCTGCCCTTTGAGCGGCAGTGTCCCGAGAACCCGGTCGAAGGCAGAGATACGGTCCGTGGTAATCAGCACCCGTCGGCCGTCCGGTGTACTGTAATTATCCCTGACTTTTCCCTCGTACTTGGTGCCGTACTGAGTGAAGTCCGTCTTGTCCAACGGGACCCTCAATGCAGCCCGTAGTGTTGCTTCGTCAACCATGTCCGGCGCACTGTAGCGCTGCGCCGCATGAGACGAAAATAACTTACGATAACTCGCCCGCCCCGCAGAACAGAGTGCCCTCTGGATTACAAACTCAGCGCACGATCAATCAACGCATCAATGTGCTGCAACGCGTGGTCGAGTGAAAACGCATAACGAATCACGCTCTCAGGAATGCGCTTGGTAATATCCTCATCCGCCAGCAAATTTGCGACAAATTCACCCTCTTTGCGAAACGCCTTCATCGCGTTGCGCTGCACCAAGACGTACGCATCCTGCCGGCCCATCCCCTGCTCGACAAGCGCAAGTAAGACCGCTTCACTCGCCCAGAGACCACCGGTTTGCTCCAAATTGCGGCGGAGGTTTTCGGGATAGACCACCATCCCTTCGATCAGCCGTTTGCAGCGATCGAGCATAAAGCCCAGCGTCGCAGTGGCGTCTGGAGCCAGCATCCGCTCGGCGCTTGAGTGCGAGATATCCCGCTCGTGCCACAGGCCCACGTTTTCGAGTGCGGCTCCAGCATAGGCCCGAACCATTCGCGAAAGACCGCATAGATTCTCGCTCAAAATCGGATTGCGCTTGTGCGGCATCGCGCTTGATCCCTTCTGCCCGGGCGTAAAGGGCTCCTCGGCTTCAAGGACCTCGGTTCGCTGCCAGTGGCGCATGTTGATCGCAAATCGCTCAATGGCCGTGGCCACCACCGCGAGGGCCGAAAAGTATGCCGCGTGCCGGTCACGAGGGATCACCTGCGTGGCCACCACTTCAACACCTAACCCCAACGCTTTGAGCGCGAGCTGCTCGACCTCGGGATTTAAGTGAGCCATGGTCCCTACAGCGCCCGAAATAGAGCCGACCGAAATTTCGGCGCGCGCTTGTTCGAGGCGAGAGATTCCGCGGTGAAACTCGGCATAGTGTCCCGCGAGGGCCAAACCGAAAGTCAACGGCTCAGCATGAATCCCATGTGAGCGACCGATCATGGGGGTCTTGCGGTGCTCTTCAACACGCTTGCGCAGGACTGTCAGGACGGCTTTGAGTCGCACGAGCAGCAGGTCGGCGGCGTCACGGAGCAAGATCGCGAAGGAGGTGTCGAGGACGTCGCTGCTGGTCATTCCACGGTGCAACCAGCGCGCGTGGGGGCCGACGAGCTCTTCAACGTGGGTCAAAAACGCGATGACATCATGGCGCGTGACCTGCTCAATCTCATCCACCCTCGCTGGATTTAGCTGGGGATTTACTGCTCGAATCGCGATCGCAGTGCCGGCTGGGACGATCCCCTTGGCCTCCATCGCCTCGCACGCTGCGAGCTCAACATCAAGCCAAACTTTGTATCGGTACTCTGGACTCCAGAGTTCTGCAAACTCTGCGGGGGTATATCTTGGAATCATTGGGTGGTGCTTCTGAGCAGCACTTACTTCAACCTGCGGCGCAGTAGCAAAACAATGGCACCGACGAGTGAGATCCAGCAAAACCAGTCCCCAGTTCGGGAGTACAGAGTTTTTCTCGTCCGTAGATGGACATCGGCGACCTTGGTCTCGACGGTAAAAGACTGGGTATTCGCGATCACGCGGCCTCCGGCGTCAATAAACCCAGAGATCCCTGAGTTGGCAGCGCGAATAAAATCTCGACGATGCTCAACGCTTCTAAACTTAGACAACGCCATGTGAATCCATGGCTCGGTGGTATCGCCAAACCAAGCGTCGTTAAGAATCACGGCAAACACGTGAGAGTCGGTCTCGCGTTGAAAGCGATTCACAAACCGTGGAAGGATGTCTTCGTAGCAAATCAAGGGCGCCACACGATACCGCTGTCCATCACTTGCAGCCGGCAAGAGCATAGAGACAGGATGATCGCCGGGCGAAAAATGACCCGAGTTTGGCGACCATTGATACAACACCGGAAACCGCTCGCCGAACGGAAGATACTCACCAAACGCGAGTAAGTACGTCTTGTCGTAGGGAGCCTGCAGCTCTCCGTCGCGGTCGCTCAAGTACGCCGTGTTGTAGATTCGATCATTTTGCTCGCGCAGCGCACCGAACAAGATGTGCGAACCGACGGGCCAAGAGGGGATCGCGTTGCGTACATTGTGTAGGTTTTCGGCAAACAAAAAAGAGATCGCGCTCTCACTCCACACCGTGAGCTGCACGCCCTGATCTTGC
>JANNCG010000909.1:0-7761 GCA_031386385.1 Myxococcales bacterium | reverse complement strand
TTCGGGACGCGGTCGGGTGTCGGGTCATCGGGGATGGCCGTGGGACTACCGCGACTCACTCAATCCTCGCCACCCGCACTCGCGGATGGCTTACGGTACATCAGCACACGATCCGCGATCACGTCGGTGCCCAACTCGCTTGCGTCAAACTCAAGGCGGTCTGCGTTGGGTCGGGACTCGCAGCCAGTGCAGGCTGATTGGAGCAACATCAAAAATACAAATGGAGCGCGGTTAGTACTTGATCTCCAAGGGCGGTTAAATCTCGGCATGGGTCCACGGTAAGGGTGTTTGGTTCAGTGACGGAGCGCGAAACAATCCCCCCACAATTCGCAAGTTATTGTGAGGCGAATGCGCCCTCAAGGACGCTTCCGATTTGATGGACTAATACGTCGCCAATCACTGCACTCGGCTCGCGCAGCCAAGTTTGCAATGCGTGCGTCATGATTGCGCTAAATCCAAGCACAGCCAAGCTGCTTCGAGTGCCTGTGAGTGAGCTGCGGTGGGCTTGCGAACGGTGCACGTGGGATTTCATCTCAACACCCAAGTGTAGACAACGGCACTTAATGTGAATGAAAAATCGCATTTTTCTCAGGGTTGCTGCCGCCTTCATCGCCACTGGCGGTTGCGCTCGGTTGGATCACAAGCTCGCGGGGATGGACCAGTGACGACAACACCGCGTATCGTCGGTCACCTTGTTGATCCTTCGCTGTACAGCCGCTGCGCTTCTGGCCGTGTCGACCTTCGCGTGTCGTCCTCGCGGAGTCGCACCACCAGACGCCTTTCGCCTGTCAACACCTACCGCATCCGATGCAGCCGCGCCCATCGATGCACGTGTGGACAGCGAGCCGCTCGATTCGCTTGCGCTGATTCGCGATGACCAAGAGCCCGTCGACGGCGAGTGGCTGGCTCCAGTATCCCTTGCGTTTAGTCCGGCGGTCGCGTCGGCGGCGAACCTCCGGGTGTATAACTTAGTCGACCATCGGTGGCTGTCGGTACAGGCTTCGGCCCAAGGTCCCACGGTGTTGGCGGCGTATGGCGACTTGTTAATGGCGCTCGATGGCGCAGGTCACGCGGCCCTTCAGCTAGTAGATGGCGATGCTCACGGACTGCGAACGCACTTTTCATTTGAGGCTCCCCGAACGTTTGAGGGGCGTGTTTATACGTACCAACGAGGAGCGCCAAACCAAGAAGGTGCACCCATCGAGGGCGCGTATGTCTCTGTCATTGGTTCTGAGCTATGGAGCCAGTCGCCGCCAGCTGGCGTCTTTGCTCGCCCAAGGGTGGCTGTCTCAGACGCGCTCGGAAGCGGCTGGAGTCGGTACTGCGGAGCGCCATCGCTCGACCCCCGGTTGGACGCTGTGCGCCCGGTTCGAAGTGACGCGCAGGGAGATTTTACACTGCGATTTCGTGGCCGGTGGACGCCCGCGACGATCTGCGCGCCCGGGCACATCCCGCAGAATTTTGCGTGGATGTCGCGGGTGCAGTTGACCGATCCTCCTGCGCCGTTGGTGATGACCCTCGTCCGTGCGCTTCCCATCCGTGGACGCGTGGTAGGTGAAAACGGCGAGCCGGTGTCCGGGGTTTTGGTGCGAACCGAGGTTGTCCCAGGGGCCATGATGCCCGATGGAATTCTCAACCACACCGACGCGATCCGCACCGGTTTGGACGGGACATTCTCGCTTGATGCGCCCGAGGGAGAGCCCCGAAATGTTATCGCAGTCGTGCCCGGAAGCCGCCCCATCCGTGTCGAAAATGTCGCCGCCGGCGCGGCCAGCGTGCGGCTTACCGTGCGATCTTTTCGCGTCCCCGAAGGACTGCGTGCGATCATGGGTGCGGTGTATCACCGCGTGGGCGGGACGGCAGAGAACCTGGTCCTTGAGTCCGACGGCAATTTTAGAGCAGAGTCTGCGTGGTGTTCGCGGGCGAGTATCGTGGAGGGCACATGGAGTGGGGCGGGCACACAAGGCACTCTCTCTAGCGTTCGCACAATGGACTGGCGTATCTATTCGCTGGGTGTGTTTTCAGTCACCGAGGGTGGCGCTGGCTCGTGGTTGGGCAGGCAGTTCCGGACGCAATTGGGCTTCACGCTTGAGCGCGATCAATCCATCACTCTGCGATGGGGGCGTGGCGCTGCCGCGATCACGGCGCGATACATCCCTGGTGCAGAGTGTGTCGCGTGCACCGAGCGCGGGCTCATGGCGGGGACGCACGTGCGGACCGGGGTATGTCCCGGTCACGGGGTACAGCGCTGGGACAACGGAACGCCAGAGCCTCTCCGAGAGTCCAGCAACGAGTCGGTCGAAGGGCGCAATTGACCTTGCTTTGTTCGCGACGGAATTCCGAAATTGCTGGGTAAAGCTACGCCGTTGGTGTGGACGAAGCTCAAGGCCGCGTGAACGAAACTCTCGCGAGGTACCCGCCGAGCAACGGGAGATACACGCTGTCGTCGCCCAGAAACAAAGGACTAAAACCCCTACTACCGGGCCCGCCGGCTCGGACGATCGTGCGGCGATTGGTGAGCATATCCAAGAGCACGAGGTCCGTCTGGTCGTGCGCAACACCGCTGAATGGCCCTTGCGGGTTGAGCGTGTCGCGACTGTAGTCTGCGAACGCGACGAGATTGCCTCGGATGACGGGCCACACTTGCAGGGCATCGTCGTTGGTAAGATTGCGGGGTTCAACGGTGTCGAGCGTGGTGATGTCCGCATAATAGACGTCGCCACGCCGAGGATCGACCTCGTCACCGAGCGAAACCTCGAAGACAATGCGCGCGCCGTTGAGTGGGTCTTGGCTGATGCGTTGAATCGATCGACCCGTCGCGGTCCAAACGCGTCGCGCCTCGCGATACGGTGGGTCTGCGATCCATAGTTGTGTGCCGCCCATTTCATCGCGAACGTACGCAATCCGATCTTGATGCACCGCCATGTAGTTGGTGCAGCCGCACTCGTCCGTGAGAAATCGCGGGGCCGGCGCGCCTTCGTCCAGGATGATCACGTTCTGTTTAAACGTTTGTACTTGTTGAAGCCACACGTACGCCCCCCGAACTTTGCGGAGGATGGTTGGAGCACCGTTGGATCCTGGGCCTTCAGCAAGAGAACCCACGCGGGCAGTTAGGCAAACTTGTTGCGGTGTCACAGTCATGATGCGATTAGAATTGCTTCCAGCGCAACTCATGATGAATTGGTCTTGAGCAACACGCTGGATCGAGAAAAATAGAGCTGAGTCTGGCGCGTGATCGCAGTAAAGGCGGCTCTCTTCCCGAATAAATCCTCGCCAAGTGGCGGTTGCCATATTCGCTCGGGGATCAAAGCGGAAAACGGTGGCCAAATTGGCGTAAACGTTTCCATCCTGCTCAAAGAAATTATCGCCCGAGCGCGGACTCGAGTTCACAATGAGCCTGCAGTTCTCGCCGCAGCTGGCGTCAACGGCGGGATACGTCATCGGCGGTGGCAGCGGCGTGCAGTGTGAGTCGGGCTCAAACCACTGGACGAACCGCCACGGCGAGTCATTGGCCACGACGTCGCTTGGTGGATACATAAGCACGCGATCCGCGATCACGTCGGTGCCCAACTCGCTTGCGTCAAACTCAATGCGGTCTGCGTTGGGTCGGGACTCGCAGCCAGTGCAGGCTGATTGGAGCAACATCAAAAGTACAAACGGAGCGCGGCTAGTACTTGATCTGCGAGGGCGGATAAATCTCGGCATGGGTCCACGGCTAGGGTGTTTGGTTCAGTGACGGAGCGCGTACAATTCCCCCACAATTCGCAAGTTATTGTGAGGCGAATGCGCCCTCAAGGACACTCCCGACTTGATGGACTAATACGTCGCCGACCAATCTTTGCTGCAAGCCCACATCGCACTAGACGGCCTCAGTCCAAACTTCATCCATTGTGCTCGCACTTAACGCTCGTGCGAGCCAAGCGTTGAGCTGTTGCAAATCGGTACAATCGGTCACTCGCGGATCAGAAGCGTAGGCAAATTTGCTGTGCAACACTTGAAGCAAAATCGTGCGCGTAGTTTGTAGCGCTGCCATTCGCGCGCCCTCTTCACGCAGTTGCGCTGTCAGTGCCACAAACTCGGGGTCTTTTCTGGCGGCTGCTGCCGCAAGCGCAACCGCGATGGCGGATCCTGCTTCAAACAATTGAAACACTGCAATGCCCGTCGCGAACACCGGATCGTGGATCACATGGTCGTTTGCGAGGTTGTCCCACGCATCTCGAGTGGAGTCGTACTCAGCGACGGTGCTGCTGTTGACATCGACCAAAAACACTCTGCGACAGCCCCGCGCAACAAACTTTTTGGCTCGCTTCAGCACATTCGCGCGAGTCTGTGTGTCCAACACTTCAAACGCGATGTCGCAGATTTCGTAGTGGCCATCGGGTGTCTTTGCAGCGCGAAAGATACAATAGTCCGGTGCGATCTCCGTGCGCTCTTCAACTCGTGTCAGCATATCCACCGCGCCGATGTATCCAGGACTGAGCGCATTTTTGAGCACTCCCGGGAGGTCCGCATTGCGAATTGCGTGAGGCGGATTGCTGGGCATCACGTGCACGATCTGTCCCTCCCAGCGCTCGGTGTACGTGTTGGGCTCGATTGTGTACTCATCCACATGCGGAAACCGCACCGTCTCCTTGGCACCCGCCCCCAATCCAGGCGCGACGACGGGTTGGTGCTGCGGCGCTCCCATGGCGATCAGCGGGTAGGTTGGGTTGTTTGACTTGGGCTCCATGCGTGCTCTCGCGAGAGGATAGCATAGCGATGTGGATTTGGTAGCGCGGCACAGGTCTGCGGCCAGCGATCGAATCCCTTTTGCTAGCGACGAATCTCCGAAAATTGGGGTTTGATCGCTAGCCGTCAGCGTGGAGATAGCTCAAGGCCGCGTGAACGAAACTCTCGCGAGGTACCCGCCAAGCAACGGGAGATACACGCTGTCGTCGCCCAGAAACAAAGGACTAAAACCCCTACTACCGGGCCCGCCGGCTCGGACGATCGTGCGGCGATTGGTGACCATATCCAAGAGCACGAGGTCCGTCTGGTCGTGCGCAACACCGCTGAACGGTCGTTGTGGGTTTCTTCGCATGGCTCTTGAGCCAACCCATCCACCTGCAAACATAGCTTTTGAGTCATGATGCAGCGACCGTTGCTTGCGACTTTTCGGTGTATCGAACGAGCAACTTCGAAGCGATCGGTAAGCGATGGTTTCTGTGGACAGTTCTTCGGATTTGGATACAGACTCCCGGGCGATGAAATTGCTGTTTTTCTCCCTCGCACTCATTGCATTCCCGCTCGGCTGTGGCGCTCCGACGCCAAGCGCCGATGTCACCATCGCCGATGCCACTAGCGCCGATGCTGGGACGGTTCGCGATGCGGGGACGCCCACCGACGTGCCAGCGGACAATGGGCCGCCGATGCTTGCAGGAACTTATCGCACCACGCCTCAACGGGCGCTGGTGCTTGTGGACAGCTGTAATCGTCCAATGGTGACGTCCGATGACTTTGCGGGATTCACGTTGCAAATAGAAACCATGAACGGCATGACCACTGTGGCCGTCATTAACGGTGTGGGCATGACCATCCTCACCGGCCCACTTGATGGTATGAGCGGTTTTCTTGATGGTTCGGGCGTGATTCAATCCGGGCCATGTGTGTTTCAGCAGGCTGAGCGCGCGAACGTCAGCGTTGGCGTCGATGGCTCGATATCTGTCACCGTCATGAGTGATCGATCGATGTTCAGGAGCGCTCCGGGGATGGACTGCCCGCGGCCGGTTGATTGCTCGATTGCGTGGCGCTCGGTCTTTACGCGAGGGTAAAGCAATTGCTCGCTCTTACGCGAGTGAGCCGATTGCACAAAAGTGGGCATCTCCGCGCCAGTCGCGCTATGGGCGAGGGAAGCCCTAAGGTGAAATCGCTCCCATTAAACCTCGTTGATCGTCCTGCTGAGCGTCTCGCATTGGCTGGAATTTTGCTCATGGGATCCTCCCTCGCTGCCTGCGGTCGCGCCGACTCGATTGAGCTTTTGCGCGTCACGGATTTGGCCCCACGCCAAGTTGAAATCGGTGAGCGGATCGAGATTGTGGGAGCGCATTTTCCGCAAAGTTCTGAGATCAAACGCATTCGAGTGACCTTTCGGGGGATGCTCGTGCGCGGGGGACTTGGCCCTTGCTCTGCGCCGGTAGAAGTCACACTCACGGACCCCCCAGAGGGGACGCAAGAGTACGACGCAAGCTCGCGATCCTTTCGTGATGCTACGTACGCCCACTGGACTCAGCGAGTGCTTCGGTTGGACGGGCACGACCACGTGGCACTCTTGCTCAATGAGTCTTTGTACGCGCAGCTCACCCGATGTCCGGGTGAGCGTGAGCATCCCGATGTGACGCATGCAACGCTCTCGTTTGGCAATGCGCACGCCCGTCACGCGCACCTCGGTGTGACGTTGCAGTTTGACGGGATCACCGGAGACCACTCGATCGAGGGCACCCTTCGTGGTGCGACCCTTGATGTCTTGGCGCCACCGTCACGACGCGTACTCTACGGCGAGCGCGCACGTGCTGGCGCACAACGAGCGCTCAATTCGCTGGGAATTGTCCTGTCCGACGAAAACCTTCCCGCCGGTGGTCTGCGCATCGCGTCGGTCCTCGCGGGCAGCTCTGCGAACCAAGCCGGAATCGGCGGCAACGACATTCTCACCGCAGTAGACGGACTCAACGTGCTCTCGCTCGAGGACATGAACCTCCCCTCTCACGCACGTACCGCTCGCGTGGCCGTGACCCGCAACGACATCACCGATGATCACGTGCTTGAGCTTGAGGGGTACGCGACAAGCTCGCCCACCGATCAGCTCGCGACGTTTGTCGCCCTGTTGTTAGCGAGCATTGTGATTTTTGCGGCCCTGAGGCCCACTGCGGGCAGCCTCCCGTTGCTTGCCCGCCAAGCGAGTCGAGCGTTTGGAGGATCTGCGCGGATGGGCTTTGTCCGTTGGTTGAGAGACCGCACCACAGACTTGCTGCAAGGACGAACACGGACCGAAATTGTCCCCTGGCTCGTGTTGGCGGCTCCCGCGACCACGCTTGGACTCGCGCCGTTTTTGCCGTCAATCTTTCGCCTGAACTGGGACCTCGGGTTGCTGTTCGCGGTGGGTGGTGCGCTGCGGTTGTTTGCCTCGCCGTCGGTGAGTTTTGCGGGTGCTTTGCAGGGGATTCCGACGTCATTGGCGGCGATTTGTGCGCTCGCCACAAGCGTGATTGCCAGCGGAACCTTTCGCGCCGAAGGCATCGTCGCCGCCCAGGCTGGCGCGCCGTGGGGATGGCATTCGTTTAAATCCCCCGCGGGCTTTGTGCTCTCGCTGCTCTTCTTGGTGGCCCTCGCGGCGGGCGCACCAGAACACGACGAATCAACACCGCACACACCCGCCACGCGCTCTTTGCGTGGAGCCTTGCTTCGCAACACCGTCGGTTGGACCGGAACATTTCTGTACTCCGCAGCCGGCGTCACAGCGCTGTTTGGCGGCTGGCAGCTACCTTTTACCGAGCTCAACCAACAAGACGGCAGCGCCTTGCTGCAAATGCTCGCAGCCGCGCTGTTTCTGACAAAAGTGTGGCTCTTGACGTTAACCGTCGCGTGGTATCGCTGGGCGATCTCAGCTTCGCGCACCCGAGCCTTGGTGCAGCGCGCGGGGCGAACGATCATCTTGCTTGCCGTCGTGGGTGCGCTGAGCTATTCACGGTACGCGGTGGTGGTGGCGAGGTTTCCGGTTGCGCTCGC